>JBIIHO010000148.1:0-4908 GCA_044235605.1 Steroidobacteraceae bacterium
TATCCCAGCGTTCGTAGTCGGCGAATTCGTCGTTGGGTGAGAGGTAGGGATGAGTCTCGCCATCGCCCTTTACCTGAGTGACTTCGTAAATCGGCTCCCATCGCGAACGGCGTGCGGCATAGTCGGTGGAAAGCGGCTGGCCAGCGATCGTGGTGTCCGCGAACATCATCCCGTTACTTCCATTGCCGTTGTGGGGGATGGCCAAGACCCGTCCCGCCGTTTCTTTTTCGTATCCTTCGAGCGCTTTCCACAAATCTTCCGGATCGATGCTGTCCAGCGAGGAGTAGGGAAGATGTTTAAGCGTTTTCTCCGGCCCGTCTCGAAATAGCACGACTCGATGTAGGTTGTTGCCATCAACGGCAGCGCTCCATTCGTAGCCCACCAGCGTTGTGAAGCGACCAGGTTCGTTGAAACGCTCGGCCTCGTTTACGAGTTCTCGCCACACGAATCGCTTGAAGAAATCCGGAAGCTTGGAGTCTTCCCGTGCGCCTCGGCCCACGAGCGCGTCGGCAAACTCGGTGAACAACTTTCGATCCTCCCCGTTGGCGAGGTAGCCGGCCCACCTTTCTCCGACGGAGGTCCTCATGATTTCCGGAGTGCGCTTACCGGCATGAAAGAAAGCGCCGAGATACTCCGCGTGATCGGTCACTGCCAGGAAATCGAGTGGACGTTTCAATCGCGCCGGTTGACCGGTTTCGGTTTTTACAGCCTCGCCTCGGGCAAAACGAAATGCATCGGCGGGGGTCATGTGTCGTGTGCCGAGGCTATAAGCGTCGGCGGAACACTGTGTATGCAGGTGTAGGTCGCCCCAATAAACCCGTTGTGGCTGCTTGGAGGACACGACCGGTGAGTAGTTCGCGCCTGACGATGGCGACTGTCCGATGGCCAACGGCGAGCAGCACGTGAACGCGGTTAGCAAAAAAGTTGTGACTCGCTTTTTCATCTTCAGCACCTCGTGACTACTGGGTGGAGCATCGAGTGTTATCAAACAAACAAGCAAGAATGTTTCCGACAGCCATGCTTGTTTATCGAAATCGTAACTGATACGTTCGGGTCAAGGGGAAGTATGGTCGGATGCGCGCATCAGTTGGTCGCGCACTCAGCCGGCAGCCTCTAAGCAGCAATAACTATATTTTTTCGGGGGTCGACGTATGAAATTCGCTATGCGAGTTCCGGTGCTTTCCGCGCTCGTGTCATCTGCGCTGGGCTTTTCTTCCGGAGTGATGGCTCAAGAATCTGGCACGTCCCAGGGAGCTGCGTCGCTCGAAGAAGTGGTCGTGACTGGAACGCGCCTTAAATCCGATGGCTTCGAGGCGCCCACGCCCGTAACCGTTGCTACGGTCGAATCTTTGGTTAACGCTGTGCCGACCAACGTCGTCAACGCGTTGCAAGAACTGCCGCAGTTCCTCGGCTCGGCAAATTTCTCCTCGGGTGGAAAACTCGGTATCGGAGAAGGCAGAGGGCAGTTCCTCAGTCTTCGTAATTTCGGTGCCGGTCGAACATTGATCATGCTAGACGGCGTTCGTATGCCCCCCACGACCTATGACGGTCGAGTCAACTCCGAAATCTTTCCGCAAATGCTCCTGAAGCGCGTCGATGTAGTCACGACTGGCGCATCAGCGGCTTACGGCTCGGATGCCGTGGGCGGTGTCGTCAACTACATTCTCGATCATGAGTTCGAGGGTATGAAGGTCGACACGTCAGCCGGCATGTCGAGCCGTAGCGACTCGTTCAACTACCGTGTCGGTGGTGCTTTCGGCGCGAAGGTCGGCGAGCGTGGTCACCTGCTCTTCAGCGTGGAGCGTTTCGAGAACGAAGGGATCGAACTGGGTGATCGTGACCTTGGACAGGATGCGTACATCGCGGCGGGACGTACTCCGGGCGGTGGTCCGCAGGGTACGGCCAACAATCCCTTCGTTATCTACAGCGGTGCGGTATGGAATAACTTGAGCGCCGGTGGCCACATCACGGCGGGCCCCCTTGCCGGCACTTATTTCACGACGGCCGGC
Organism: Steroidobacteraceae bacterium; assembly: GCA_044235605.1. Taxonomy (GTDB): domain Bacteria; phylum Pseudomonadota; class Gammaproteobacteria; order Steroidobacterales; family Steroidobacteraceae; genus UBA964. The sequence continues at coordinate 2,010 of JBIIHO010000148.1, forward strand.
CAGTGGCGACCGTTTGTCGCAGGACGACCGACCGGTGCGTCAAATACGAGCGTCGGTGGCGATGGCGTCGCGCTACAGCGCGAACAAAGTGTTTCTGAAGACGCGGTGTCGACTCAGGGAATGGTTCGATACGAATACGCATTGACCGATAACGTGAAGGCTCACGTGCTCGGTCTTTACTCGAAGGCTGAAGTTAGCATCAAGGGCGGCTTCAACTACTTCGATTTCGGCCACACGATCTTCAGCGGTAACCCGTTTATCCCCACCGACATTCAGGCGCGAATGACGGCACAAAACTTAGCCTCGTTCTCCCTGCAGAAGTACGTGACGGATTCTCCAATCTCGCCAGCGACCGATGACACTCGGCACTACACCATCATGGCGGGTCTCGAGGGTAGTTTTGATGTCGCCGATCGCAGCATCGGTTGGAATCTGACCTACGCACACGGAGACACTCAGCAGGAAGCGGCAGAGATCAACACTCCCGAACTTCGAAAATTCCATGCGGCCGTCGATGCGGTACGTGATTCTTCGGGAAACATAGTGTGTCGAGTCACTCTAACCAACCCGGGGCTCTATCCGGGCTGCGTTCCGTTCAACATTCTTGGTGAGAACGCTGCATCGAAGGCGGCCGTCGATTACATCCACGGTACGTCCCTGTATGGCACAGAGACGAAACTCGATCAGATTTCGCTGGCGTTCCAGGGAGATCTCTTCGAGTTACCGGCGGGTGCGGTCGCAATCGCGTTCGGTGGCGAGTACCGCAAACAGAAGCTTGTGATGACCAGTAATTCCGACCCTTCGGTGGTTCGGCCGGTCGATGGTCTGCGTAGCCTCGTTGTGACGCAGCCACGTTTCTGGTTCTCGAATCGGGCGAGTGCGAAAGCCGATCTGTCGGTCAAAGAGGCGTTTGCCGAGTTGAACATTCCGCTGCTTGCCGATGCTCCGCTTGCTAAGAGCCTCGATATCAACGGTGCGATTCGATTCACGGACTACAGCACGAGCGGAAACGTAAAAACGTGGAAGGGCGGTGCGACGTGGCGTCCGGTCGACGAGGTGTTGTTCCGCGTCACCAAGTCTCGTGATATCCGTGCGCCATCGCTGTTCGATCTTGGCGCGTCGGGATCTGCGGGTCGTACTACGCTCGTCGATCCTTTGACGGGTCGATCGGACGTTGTCCTTACCGCCGGTGGCGGTAATCCCGGGCTTGCTCCCGAGATTGCCGACTCGCTCAGCTACGGTATCGTCCTGCAGCCGAGCTTCATCGAAGGTTTGAGCATCGCTGTCGATGTCTTCGATGTGGAGATCGTCGATGCGATCACGACGCTGTCCGCCGGAAATATCGTCAATCAGTGCTTCTTCAGCGGCGGTTCAGATCCGATTTGCGGTCAGATTGATCGACCGATTTCGGCGACGAACACCACAGCGGCCAACTTCCCGACTCTGATCCGCATCGGGCCGACCAACAGTTCGTTGATCGCTACGAGTGGCGTCGATATCGAGTTGGCCTATGCGACGGAGTTCATGGGTGGGCGCTTGAATTCGCGACTGCTCGTATCGAAGGTGAATGACTACGATACGAAGGCGAGTCCGTTCCTGCCGGTAGTCCAGAATGCTGGAACGAATATCCTGCCTGACCTCAAGGCGATCCTGCAGTTGCAGTACAGCCGCGGACCGTTCTCGATCTCGGTGCAGGAGCGCATGATCGGCGAGATTACGCTCGGACAGTCCCCGAGTGCGATTTGGGCCGAGCCGCCCATCGCTGCTCAGTACTACACCGACGTCACTGCCCGCTACGATTTCGAGTGGCGCGATGCGTCGCTGGAGACCTTCGTGACGGTCAAGAACTTGTTTGATCGTCAACCGCCGCTCGTTCCGAACACGGCTGCACCACGATTCAACTTCCCGACGCTGCCGTTCTACGATTTCATCGGGACCACGTACACGGTGGGCGTGCGTAGCAAGTTCTGACGATTGATTGTTTTCACGAGGGTCGGTGCGATGAGCTTTCACGTAAAGCGATATCGCCCGACCCTTGTTTTTTTCTAAATGTTTTCGGGAGGATCGGACCATGAGCTTTGACAAACTGAAAACCGTATTGCTTGCCATGAGCCTTTCCTGGGTGCCGTTTTCGGTATTCGCAGCAACGCCCAAGTTTGAGCGACTACCGACCGGCCAACCGTCACAAATCCCGTTCATCGCCTGGCACGAAGATCTTGGGAAAAACGGATATGCGGAGGAGGAGTACCTCGCCAAGGGTCAGGCCAATGTGTACGAGTACGTTCGAGCAGGCGATCCGAGCGTACAAGTTAAGTTACCGGCAGTTCCGTACGTGACTCGAGTGCTCGTCCGTTATCCGACGGACCGATCGAAGTTCAACGGAACCGTTTACGTAGAAGTATTGAATGCGACGGCGGGGTGGGACGGTGATCCAACTTGGCAGGCGGCCGCAGACTATTTGATGCGCAGCGGAGCCGCGTGGGTGGGTGTCAGTACCAAGCCGGTAACCGTCGACTTCCTCCGCGATCGTTGGGGTAGGGATAAATATCCGACTCGTGATACGGGCCGATATGCCGCCTTGTCGATGCCGCACTTCGGTCAGGTGTGGGACATGATGACCGATGTTGGCAAATGGGTCCGCACACCCGGCGAGTCCAGCAATCCGCTGAACAAACACGCCGTGAAACGGCTTTTCATGGTCGGCTTCTCGCAGTCAGTGGCTTATCAGGTGACTTACGCAAATAGCTTCCATGCCCGCGCGCGAATGCCGAGTGGTCAACCGGTGTACGACGGTTATTACTTAGGTGCCGGTGGTTCGCGAGGCAAGGACGTCACGGCGGCGACGCCGCAGACAGAGAGCTTGGGCGAAGGAGATCCCAGAAATCTTATCCGGGTGGAT
>JBIIHO010000147.1:0-4908 GCA_044235605.1 Steroidobacteraceae bacterium
TCCGAGCTCCCAAGGCAGGCCGGCGTGGGTGGTGGAGGTGAGCGGCGATGCGCCCGTTCCGCCATCGTGCCCACTCACGAGCACGACATCGGCATGTGCCTTGGCGACGCCGGCTGCGATCGTCCCCACACCTACTTCTGCCACAAGCTTGACGCTCACCCGCGCTTGGCGGTTCGCGTTTTTGAGGTCGTGGATGAGCTGAGCGAGATCTTCGATCGAGTAGATATCGTGGTGCGGCGGCGGGGAAATGAGTCCCACGCCCGGTGTCGTGTGCCGAGCCTTCGCGATCCACGGATAGACCTTGGTTCCGGGAAGCTGACCGCCCTCGCCGGGCTTCGCGCCCTGCGCCATCTTGATCTGTATTTCTTTGGCCTGAACGAGATACTCGCTCGTGACGCCAAAGCGCCCCGAGGCAACTTGCTTGATCGCCGAATTCTTCGAGTCGCCATTCGGCATCGGCAAGTAACGATCGGGATCTTCACCGCCTTCGCCGGTGTTGCTCTTGCCGCCGATGCGGTTCATCGCGATAGCGAGCGTCTCGTGGGCTTCTTTACTGATCGAGCCGTAGCTCATGGCGCCCGTCTTGAAGCGCTTCATGATGCTCTCGATCGACTCGACCTCGTCAATCGGTACCGGCTCGCCCTTCTTAAAGTCGAGTAGTCCTCGCAGGGTCGAAAGGTTCTTCGCGCGATCGTCGATCAACTCGGCATAAGACTTGAACGTCGCATAGCTACCCGTTCGAACAGCCTTTTGCAGACGATGGATACTCTCGGGATTGAAGACGTGAAACTCACCGTCGGCACGCCACTGATATTGCCCGCCGGTCGGCAGCACTTGGTCGCCGGCGGGTCTATCCGGGAATGCTGCGTTGTGACGCATCAGCACTTCGGACGCGATCGTGTCGAGCCCGATGCCACCGACCCGAGATGCCGTGCCGGTGAAATATTCGTCGATCACGTCCTGACGCAGACCGATCGCCTCGAACACCTGAGCGCCGTGATAACTCTGTACCGCAGAGATACCCATCTTCGACATCACTTTGACGACGCCCTTGGTCGCTGCCTTGGCAAAGTTGGCACAGGCAAGCGTGTGATCGACGTTGGGCAAAAGATTGTCGCGGATCATGCCATCGAGCGTTTCGAATGCGAGATACGGATTGATGACGCTGCAGCCGTAGCCGATGAGCAAGGCAAAATGGTGGACCTCGCGCGCTTCGCCGGTTTCGATGGCGAGCGCGACTCGCATACGCAAGCCTTCGCGAATCAAGAAATGATGAAGCGCGGAAACCGCAAGCAAAGACGGGATGGCCGCCATTTCGCGCGTCACCCCTCGATCGCTCAGGATGAGGATATTGACCTCTTCTTCGGTGATGAGCCGACGGGCCTCAGCACGCACCTGCTCGATCGCCTTGGCGAGACCCTCTTCGCCGCGGGCCGCACGGAACAACAACGGCACCGTACCCACTTTGAGTCCCGGCAGTGCCACTCTGCGAATCTTCGCAAACTCTTCGTTGGTGACGACCGGGGCTTTGAGCTCGATACGTCTGCAGTCGGTTGGCTTGGGATCGAGTAGGTTGCCCTCGGAGCCGAGCCAAACATCGGATGAGGTGATGATTTCTTCGCGGATGCTGTCGATCGGCGGATTCGTAACCTGCGCGAACAGCTGCTTGAAATAGTCGTAGATGAGACGCGGCCGCTTCGAAAGTACGGCGAGCGGCGTATCGTTACCCATCGAACCCACCGCATCGACGCCGTCGCGCGCCATGGGCGTCATCAAGATGCGCTGATCCTCAAAGCTATAGCCAAAAGCAATTTGTCTTGCGAGCAGCAAGTCGGGTTCCGGCGCCGGCAACTGCGGTGCAGCAGGCAAATCTTTGAGATAGACAAGATGTTCGGCGAGCCAGTCGGCGTAAGGCCATTCGTTACACACCGAGCGCTTGATCTCTTCGTCTTCGATGATGCGTCCCTGTTCGGTATCAACCAGGAACATTCGCCCCGGCTGTAGACGCCCTTTTTTCTCGATCTGATCGGCCGGAATGTCGAGCACTCCGGCCTCGGAGGCGACGACTACCATTCCGTCCTTGGTGACGTAGTAACGACCCGGACGCAGACCATTGCGATCGAGCACAGCACCGATGCGAATACCGTCGGTAAAAGAAATGGCGGCCGGGCCATCCCAAGGCTCCATCAAGCTCGAGTGGAACTGATAGAACGCCTTTCGAGCCGGATCCATGGACTCGTGCTTCGACCAAGGCTCCGGAATCATCATCATGATGGCATGAGGCAGCGAGCGCCCCGAGAGCACCATGAGCTCGAGCACGTTGTCGAACATCGATGAGTCGCTGCCGTTGACGTTGACGATGGGTGCGAGCTTTCGAGTGTCGTCGCCGAATAACTGAGATTCGAGCAAGGCCTCACGCGCGCGCATCCAGTTAATGTTGCCTCGCAGCGTGTTGATCTCGCCGTTGTGGGCGATATAGCGATAAGGGTGAGCGCGATCCCAGCTCGGGAAGGTGTTGGTCGAAAAGCGCGAGTGAACGAGCGCAATCGACGTTTCCATCAACGGATGTCGCAAGTCGGGGAAGTATTGATCGAGCTGCATCGTGAGCAGCATCCCCTTGTAGACCAAAGTCTTGTGGGAGAGGCTCGCGACGTACCAATACTCGGCGCCACCGATCGTCGAGACGCGAATCTCGTTATAGGCTCGCTTGCGGATCACATAAAGCTTGCGCTCGAACTCGTCGGCATCCGCGGTGTCGGGTCCGCGCTGCACGAACACCTGGCGCATGAAGGGCTCACTCACCCGAGCGGTTTCGCCGAGCATGGAGTTATCGGTCGGCACTGTGCGACCGCCGAGGTAGATCTGTCCTTCCGACTGCACGACTCGCGCAAAGATTTCTTCGATACGACGACGCTGCGTGGCATTGCGCGGCATAAAAATAAGACCGCAGGCGTATTCGCCAGGCTCGGGCAGCGTGATGTGCGCTTTCTTGGCCGCGTCCTTCAAGAAGGCATGCGGCATCTGCATCAGCACACCGGCTCCGTCTCCGGTGTTGACCTCGCAACCACAGGCGCCTCGATGGTCGAGATTCTTCAAGACCTCGATCGCATCTCGTAGGACCTTATTCGACTTTCGGCCGTGAATGTCTACGACGAAGCCGAAGCCGCAGGCATCGCGCTCGTTTTGGGGGTCGTATAACCCCTGCTTGGTGGGTCGGGCGGATCGGGCCTGATGACCCGGAATGTTTTGCGCTGTCATGGTCTCTCCCAAACCCCTCTCCCGCTGACTATAACTACCCGTCGGCGCTCGACAAAGTCTTAAGACCAATTTGACTCATATTGATGAGTCAAACAAACTATGTTTATGACAAAGCGACTGCAGGTCTTATTTGTCGATGGGGAATACGCCGCCTTGCAGGCGGCGGCGGCCAGCCGAGGCATGACAGTCGCCGAGTGGGTTCGGCAAGCACTGTCGGCGGCTCGTCGGGAAGCCTCCACTGCCGACGTCGATCGCAAACTTGCTGCCATCCGGTCGGCGGTCCGACACACCGCCCCCACCGGCACCGTCGAGCGACTGATCTCCGAATCCGAGCGGGGTTACGGGACAGGAGTCGATGCCTCATCGGGCAGCGGGGGCTATTGATGGTCTTCATCGACACCAGCGTGCCGATGTATCTCGTAGGCGTCGCACACCCCAACAAGGTGGACGCTCAACGGCGTCTCGAAACTCTGGTCACTCAACGAGTGCGTCTCGTCACCGACACAGAAGTGCTAACGGAGATCCTGCATCGATATACGTCGATCGAGCGTCGCGGGGGCATCCAACCCGCGTTCGACGCCCTACTCGGTGTAGTCGACGAGGTCTTGGCGGTAGATCGCGAGACCGCCGAGAGAACGAAACAGTTGGTGCTGCAGTATCCGACCTTACCGGTGAGAGCCGCGCTGCACATTGCCACGATGCAGCGTCATAACATCGAAACCGTCCTCAGCTTCGATCCCGCCTTCGATCGAGTGCCAGGGCTGACCCGCCTGCGCTGATCAAAACGGGATCGGCTGCCCGTCCCAAGCCCACAGCCGACCACTATCGGCGACGGTGAGCCCGTCCATCACTCGAAGCAATGAGTGAGCCGATCTTTCAGGCGCGAACAGCTTGTCTGCGGCGACTGCCGTCTGGAACGGCTTCGATAGTCGGGTGTCGACGGTGCCGGGGTGCAGACCGACGCAGATGGCTTGCGGATTGCGTTGGCGCAGCTCGATGGCGAAGTTTCGGATCAGCATGTTGAGAGCGGCTTTCGAGGCGCGATAGGCGTGCCACCCGCCGAGCCGGTTGTCCTCGATCGATCCGACCCGTGCCGACAAGCACGCGAAGACCGCCTTCGAATCTCGACGTAACAGTCCGAGTGTGTGCTTAGCGATCAGCGCGGGGCCGGTTGTATTGATGGCGAACGCCCGCGCCATCGCAGCGGGATCGAGGCTGCGCCAGCTTTTCTCGGGCTGTTGGTCGGCGGAATGAAGCATACCGGTCGCGACGAACACGAGATCGAGCGGACCCTCCGCACCGGCTGCCGCCGCAACGGCCGCGATCGACGCCTCGTCTTCCAAGGAGAAACGCCAAGGGGCCGCGGCTCCGCGCGACGCGGCATAAACACGCCCGACACGGGGATGAGCACGCAAAATCGAGGCGCAGGCGCCGCCGATTCCGCCGCTAGCCCCGAACACCAGCACGCGCATCGGCGCAGCGAAACTTCCGAACTCGGATGGCGTCTCGTTCGTCATGCTCCAAGCACTCCGAAAAAATTTTTCCAAAGGTATTGCACTTGGGGTCGGCGTGCCTTACTTTTCGCGCGCATTGCGAGGTGTAACAAGTAGAGATGAAGACACACATAGCGTCGCAATCCGACGATCCTGG
>JBIIHO010000150.1:0-4896 GCA_044235605.1 Steroidobacteraceae bacterium
TCGAAGGACACGGGATACACACCACGATAAAGCGTGACACGTCGACGCGTCCCCTCATGTCGCGTGAAGGCGTAAATCGGGATGTCGGAACGTAAACGAGACATCCACAGCGTTGTCGAACCACTCTCGGTCAGCGCCACGATGGCGCGAACATGGAGGTGGTTGGCGGTGTACATCACCGCGTGCGCGATGGCCTCTTCGGTCTGTGAGAAGGTCAGATCAGGCCGCTCGCGCGACCCATTCATCGTCAGGTGATACGTCTCAGCCCCGAGGATCACCTCGGCCATGGCGGCTACTGCTTTCACCGGATATTTGCCCGTCGCCGTTTCGGCTGAGAGCATGACCGCATCCGAACCATCGAGTACCGCATTCGCGACGTCACTCACTTCGGCGCGCGTCGGCACCGGGTTCTGGATCATCGACTCCATCATCTGCGTGGCTGTGATCACAACGCGATTGCGCTTGCGCGTCTCGTGGATGATGGTCTTCTGCAGACCCGTGAGCGCCGCCTGTCCCATTTCCACGCCGAGATCGCCCCGCGCCACCATCACGACATCCGTTGCCTCGATGATGCCCGCAAGCTGCGCCACAGCCTCATGTCGCTCGATCTTGGCGACGAGACGCGTGAAAGGCGCCCCCGCTTGGCGCAGAAGCTCTCGAGCCTGACGAATGTCCGAGCCGTCGCGTACGAAAGACAACGCGAGATAGTCGAATCCATTATCAGCCGCGAAACGGATATCCTCGAAATCTTTGTCCGTCAGTGCAGGAGCGGAAATTCCGCCACCCTTGCGATTGACGCCTTTGCGGTTCGAAAGCTCACCGCCTGCCACGACTTTAGTCTCGATGCGCGTGCCCTTGACCGACAGCACCTCGAGTACGATGAGCCCATCGTTAAGCAGCAAGGTATCGCCCGCCGTCACGTCGGCGACGAGCTCTTTGTAGGCCACGCCCACTTCACGAAGGTTCCCCGCCTTCTTGTCGAGCGATGTGTCGAGTGCGAACGGCTGCCCCTCGACGAGCTGGACGGCCCCGTCGACGAAACTTTCGATACGAATCTTGGGGCCCGCGAGATCTCCGAGAATGGCGACGTATCGCCCCGCTCTAACCGACGCCTCGCGCAACAACTCGATACGGCGAAGGTGGTCGACGTGGTTACCGTGTGAAAAGTTGATTCGAGCCACGTCGAGTCCGGCGTGACACATCTCGAGCAGGACGTCGACGTCATCCGTCGCCGGTCCGAGCGTCGCCACAATCTTGGTCCTGCGAGGAGTCGTCATGAGCTGCGTGTTCTCCGTAAAACTTGAGGCGAGAGAAACGTCAGTGTGCAGCCCTCGCCTCGAGTGCAGCCACGGCGGGCAGGGTTTTCCCCTCAACGAATTCGAGGAACGCCCCGCCGCCCGTCGAGATGTAGGAGATCCCGCTCTCGACATCATACTTCTCGATCGCGGCCAGCGTGTCACCGCCTCCGGCGAGCGAAAATGCCTTGCTCTTTGCGATGGCCTCGGCAATCGCACGAGTGCCTGCACCAAACTGGTCAAACTCGAAGACGCCGACAGGCCCGTTCCAAAGGATGGTGCCCGCCGACTGCAGGATCCCCCCCAGTTGCGCTGCAGTCTTCGGGCCGATATCGAGTATGAGTTCGGAAGCACCGACTGCACTCGCATCGCGCACTGTTGCCACCGCCGTCGGTGAGAACTCAGACGCGACGACTACGTCGGTCGGCATCGGAATCTCGGCGCCACGAGCGCGCGCTTGTTCGAGTAGGCGTCGGGCGGTATCTAGCATGTCCGGCTCGTGCAGCGACTTGCCCACGTTCACGCCCGTGGCGGCAAGAAAGGTATTTGCGATGCCTCCGCCCACGATGAGTTTGTCGACTTTGGCGAGTAGCGACTCGAGCACCGTGAGCTTGGTAGACACCTTAGATCCGGCGACGATCGCGACGAGCGGACGAGCCGGTTTGGCGAGCGCTCGCTCGAGCGCTTCGAGCTCACCGACGAGCAACGGCCCCGCGCAGGCAATCGGCGCAAAACGTGCGACACCGTGCGTACTCGCCTCGGCGCGATGGGCCGTACCGAAGGCGTCCATTACGTACACGTCACACAGCGCCGCCATGCGACGCGACAGGGTCTCATCGTCTTTTTTCTCGCCCCTGTTGAAACGAACGTTTTCGCAAAGAACCACCTCGCCAGGCTCGCAGGCCACCCCGTCGAGCCAATCCGCGACGAGGCGCACGGGCTGCCCCAATAGCTCGCCGAGTCGTTTGGCGACCGGCGCGAGCGAGTTATCCGCAGAGAACTCCCCCTCCTTCGGGCGACCAAGATGTGAGAGCAGGATGACGCGCGCACGCTTCTCGATGGCAAGACGAATAGTCGGGAGCGACGCGCGAATACGCGCATCGCTCGTGATGGATCCAGCCTCAACCGGTACGTTGAGATCCTCTCGAATCAAGACTCGCTTACCCGCGAGATCGAGATCAGCCATCCGCAAGACGTTCATTGATGCGCCTTCCTCAGCCGGCCTTCGTCCAGGCGAGCGTCGTGTCGAGCATGCGGTTCGAGAAGCCCCACTCGTTGTCGTACCAGGAGCAGACTTTGACGAGGTTGCCGCCGATGACTTTGGTCATGGTGGCATCGTACGTCGAAGAGTGTGCGTCATGGTTGTAGTCAATCGAGACGAGCGGCGCCTCGGTGTACGCGAGTACGCCCTTTAGCGGACCGTCAGCCGCAGCCTTCATGAGACTGTTGATCTCAGCCACCGACGTCGCGCGCTTCGGCGTGAACGTGAGATCGACCAAGGACACGTTGATCGTCGGTACACGTACCGCGAAGCCGTCGAACTTCCCCTTGAGCTCAGGTAGCACGAGACCGACGGCCGCAGCAGCACCGGTCTTCGTCGGAATCATTGACATCGTCGCCGAGCGCGCACGACGTAAATCGGAGTGATAGACGTCCGTGAGCACCTGGTCGTTGGTATAGGCGTGGATGGTCGTCATCAGACCGCTCTCGATACCGATGCTCTCCTGCAGCACTTTTGCGATCGGTGCGAGACAGTTGGTCGTGCAGGACGCGTTCGAAATCACAGTCATCGATGACTTCAGTACGTTGTGGTTCACGCCGTAAACCACCGTCGCGTCGACGTCGTCACCACCTGGCGCCGAGATGACCACCTTCTTCGCCCCCGCCGCGATGTGCGCCGAGGCCTTGGCTTTACTCGTGAAGAGGCCGGTGCATTCGAGCACTACGTCCACGCCGAGCTCGCCCCAGGGCAACTTCGACGGGTCACGCTGAGCAACTACGCGGATGCGATCACCATTGACGACCATCGAATCGCCGTCGACGATCACCTCACCGGGAAACTTGCCGTGCGCGGTGTCATAACGCGTCAAATAGGCATTGGTGTTGGCGTCTCCCAAATCATTGATGGCGACGATCTGGATGTCCTTGCGACGAGCGCCTTCGTAGAGCGCACGCAATACATTGCGCCCGATGCGACCGTAACCGTTGATGCCTACCTTGATTGCCATGATGCGTTGTCCTCTCCTTGAGATCTCTTGAATTTTCTTTGATTTCAGCCAATCAGCAGGTTATCGAGCGCACGGCCAATGTGCGCGGCCGTGAGTCCGTAATGCTCGAAAAGTGCCGCAGCCTTACCCGAGGCACCGAAACGATCGATGCCGATCACGCAACCGCCGCCCCCCACGTACTTCCACCAACTCTGCGAGGCGGCCGCCTCGATCGCGAGTCGGCGGGTGACGGCTTTGGGCAGCACCTGATCGCGCCATGCTACATCCTGCGCATCGAAAACATCGGTCGAGGGCATCGAGACGAGACGAACACGACGACCCGCCGCGTTGGCCGCCCGCACCGCTTCGGCAGCAGGAGCAACTTCGCTACCCGTGGCGATGATGATGGCCTCGGGCAGTGTGCCCACTGCGAGTTCGGGCTCGATGAGAACGTAACCCCCCCGACGAATCTGCTCGACTTGCTCCGCACTGCGCGTTTGTTGAGGCAAGGTCTGGCGCGTGAGTACGAGGCAACTCGGTCCATTGTTGCGCTCGATGGCGGCGATCCAGGACACGGCCGTTTCGGTCGCATCGCAAGGACGCCAGAGCCCGAGGTTCGGCATCGCACGCAAGCTCGCGAGGTGCTCGATCGGCTGGTGCGTCGGACCGTCTTCTCCCAAGCCGATTGAATCGTGTGTGTAGACGAGTAGCACTCGCTGGTGCATGAGCGCCGCAAGACGAATCGCATTGCGCGCGTAATCAGAGAACACGAGGAAGGTGCCGGCATATGGCACGAATCCGCCATGCAGCGCGAGACCGTTCATCATGGCCGTCATCGCAAACTCACGAACGCCGTAGTAGATGTAGTTGCCCGACACATCAGCCGGCGTGACGGCTTTCGAATCTTTGCGCAAGGTATTGACCGAACCCGTGAGGTCGGCCGACCCGCCGAGCAACTCACCCATGCCGGGTCCGATGGCATTCAGAACCACCTGCGACGACGCACGAGTCGCCTGCGCGGCACCGACACCGGCTGCAGCCACCATCGCCGCCTCGCGCAACTGCGTCCAGTTCGCAGGCAACTCGCCGCGCATGCGGCGTTCGAACTGCGCAGCGAGTTCGGGGAACTCGCGCTTGTAACGATTGAACCGTCGACGCCAGGCTTTTTCGGCGCGTGCGCCTCGCTCACGCTGATCCCACGCTTCCCGAATCTCTTCGGGAATGACGAACGGCTCATGGTTCCAGCCGATCGCTGCCCGAGTGGCGGCGATTTCGTCGGCACCGAGCGGCTCACCGTGGGTGGACTTGCTGCCTTGCTTGTTAGGCGCGCCGTATCCGATGACGGTACGCGCACAGATCAACGTCGGTTGTTTGCGATTGGACTAACAAGCAAG
>JBIIHO010000008.1:0-15231 GCA_044235605.1 Steroidobacteraceae bacterium
CCGCTCTCTCTCAGAGACGCTAAGTAAAGATATCGATGCGCTAGCACCGCAACGCGTCATTATCGTCGAGCCCGGCGAGTGGGGCATTCGTGAATCACTGCGCACAGTATGCCCCGCGAGCCTGCTCGATGAGCGTATCGATCGGCATTTCCTTTGCTCACACGAAGAATTCGAAAAGCATTCTCACGGCCGCAAGCAGCTTCGCATGGAATTCTTTTATCGTGAGATTCGTCGTAAGCACAAGGTGTTGCTCGATGAGGAAGGCGAGCCTGAAGGTGGTGAGTGGAACTATGATGCAGAGAACCGAAAGAGTTTCGGTCGAGAGGGCCCGGGGCGCCTCGCGATGGCAACACCTGTCGCGTTTGCACCCGATGCCATCACTCAAAAAGTCATCGCTGAGGTGATTGCGGAGTTTCCCGATAATCCAGGCCGCCTCGATGATTTCGACTGGCCCGTCACACGAGAGCAGTCACTCGAAGCATTAAAAGACTTCATCGAGCATCGGTTATCGGCCTTCGGTGATCACCAAGATGCCATGTGGACGGGTGAGCCCTGGCTCTTCCATTCGCGCATCTCCGCGGCACTCAATCTGAAGTTGCTGAACCCCAAAGAGGTTATTGATCAAGCAGAGCGGGCTTATCGTAAGGGCCGAGCGCCTCTGGCGTCGGTCGAGGGGTTCATTCGACAAATCCTCGGTTGGCGGGAATACGTTCGAGGGGTGTATTGGCGACATATGCCGCAATATCTCGAACGCAATTCCCTCTCGGCACACGAGCCGCTACCCGAGTTTTTTTGGACCGGTGATACCTCGATGCGCTGCCTATCTGAGTGTGTCGGACAGACTCTCCGCTACGGCTATGCACACCACATTCAGCGGCTGATGGTGACGGGTCTTTTCTGTCTGATGCTGGGCGTCGATCCCAAGGAAGTTCATCGCTGGTATCTCGCCGTCTATGTCGACGCCGTTGAGTGGGTGGAGTTGCCGAACACCTTGGGAATGTCCCAGTACGCTGACGGCGGCGTCATGGCGTCGAAGCCTTATATCGCTACGGGCCGTTATATCGAACGTATGAGTAATTACTGCGCGGGATGTCGCTTCGATCCGGCTCAGTCGACGGGTGAAAAGGCCTGTCCCTTCACCACACTCTACTGGGATTTTCTCCAGCGTCATGAGTCGATGCTTCGGGCCAATCCACGCATGGGACTGCAGGTGAAAAACCTCGCTAGGCTCGATACGACACAGCGTGCGGCGATCGCTCAGCAAGCTGAGCAGTTACGCAGCAGTCTGCGGGCGCCGAAATCTTCGTCGTAGTACTCTTCGCATATGACCTCAGCGGCCAGCAATCTATCGCAGCGATTTCCCAAAAAACGCGTCTTCATAACGGGCGCCGCAAGCGGACTCGGCTTGGCCTGTGCCGAAATCCTTGCAAGAGAAGGCTGGCAACTCGTCCTGACCGATGTCGATGCAGCTCGTCTCGATTTAGTGGCATCGGGTTTCATTAGAGATGGCGCTCGAGTTGCGGCCGCCGCATGCGACGTGCGCGATTCCGAAGCGATCACCCGCCTAGTCGACTCGGCCATTGAGTCGATAGGGGGTATCGACGTCTCCATTCACTGTGCCGGTGTCGCGCTCGCCGGGCCTTTTCATGCCAGCACCGCCGAAGAGTGGGACTGGACTTTCGACATCAACATGCACGGAGTGGCTAACGCCAGTCGCGCCGTCATCCGGCATATGGCACAAGGTAAGGGTGGCCTGATCATCAATATCGCGAGCATCGCGGGCGTTTGTACGGGCTCGAATATGTCGGCCTATAACGCCTCGAAAGCGGCCGTCATCGCCTTCAGTGAATCCTTGATGCAAGAGTATGCCGAATACGGCATACGCGTCGTCGTTGCGATGCCCGGATTTTTTCGCACCCGCCTCATCGAAACCGCGCGAGGTCCTGAGCGAGCCATTAAGGCGGCTGGCCGTCTCATCGACGACTCGGGGCTCTCTGCCGAAGAAGTTGCAGAAGAGATGCTGTCGGCAGCTGCCCGCAGACAAACGCATTTCGTTTATCCACCCAAGTATCGAACCTTCTGGCGTCTGAAGCGTCTGATGCCGCAATACTTCCAAGTCCTATTCCCGCGACTACTCAAAAGTCGAAATAAACCCAGAGCGTGATCCATGCCAGCACCGTTCCATTTGGCAATCCCCGTCCATGATCTGACCTCCGCCCGAGAGTTCTACGGCACTCTTTTCGGCTGCGCAGAAGGCCGATCTGATCGAGAGTGGGTCGACTTCGATTTCTTCGGACACCAGCTGGTAGCCCACGTCGATCCGTCTCGTCTGGCGTTTCATGCGCCAGCCCATACCAACAAAGTAGACGGTAAAGATGTTCCCGTTCCTCATTTCGGAGTCGTACTCGAGTGGGCGCAGTGGCATTCACTTGCTGAGCGTCTCAAGAACGCTGGTGTCGACTTCGTCATTGAGCCGGGTATCCGCTTTGCCGGAGAGGTGGGCGAGCAGGCTACTTTTTTTCTGTACGATCGGTCGGGTAACGCGCTCGAGTTCAAAGCCTTCCGCGATCCGTCTCGACTCTTTGCCAAGTAACTCGGACGAAGCAAGGTGTTCGCCGAACAAGAGGTGAGGGCATCGGACGGACTCCGGCTGTACTACCGAAAATATCCCGGCGACCCGCAACGCACCGCCGTACTTTGTCTTCCCGGACTCACGCGTAACAGTCGTGATTTCGAAGCACTCGCGCCTCATATATCTTCAGTCAGCCGTAGGTCCGTTGTTGCGCTCGATCTCCGAGGGCGAGGCCATTCCGCGTCCGACCCGGAATGGCGAAATTATCGGCCCGAGATTTACGTGCGCGATGTGCTCGCCGTGCTCGATGCAGCAGGGTTGCAGCGCGTCATCGTCATCGGCACCTCGCTTGGCGGGATCGTCGGGATGCTACTGGCGAGTCTCCATAGGACTCGAACGGCAGGGTTAGTTCTCAACGATATCGGACCGGCACTCGAAGTCGCCGGGATGTTACGTATTGCGAGTTCTGCAGGTACGGCGCGTACGGTTACCACGTGGACTGAGGCAGCTGCCGATGCTCGTGCAGCAAACGCAGCGGTATACCCCGATTTCACTGACGCAGACTGGATGACATTCGCTCGACGGGTCTATCGAGAGGACTCTCCCGGCCGGATCATCCGCGACGTCGATCCGAACGTAGGGCGTGCCGTGCGAGAGCCAGCGGGCGTTCCGACTGGCGCCGTTCCGGATTTCTGGGGCGCATTCGATGCACTAGATGGGCTGCCGCTGCTTTGTCTCCGTGGCGAGCTATCGGATTTGCTCTCCGCAGCGACCGTTGCGCGCATGGCCGAGCGTCACGCTGGTATGAAGTCGATCGAGATTCCACGTCGAGGCCACGCGCCGACGCTCGACGAACCGGAAAGTCGCGCAGCCATCGACGCGTTCATCAAGCAGCTTTAGTCAGCGTTTCGTTCCTCGACGGGACGCGAGCGGTTCCAGGCGATCGACACCAAGATCGATACCGCAAGGATGGTTCCGATGATGCTGAGCGACCAGCTGATCGGAAACTTCCCGCCGAAGGCTTCGTTGAGCCAGACCATCTTGAGGCCGACGAAAACCAGAATGACGCCAAGACCGTACTTCAGGAACAAGAACGCCTTCACCATGCTCTGCAGCACGAAGAAGAGCGAGCGCAGGCCGATAATCGCAAATATGTTGGACGTGAAAACGATGAACGGTTCATTCGTGAGCGCGAAGATCGCTGGTACCGAGTCGATAGCGAAGATGATGTCACTAAACTCGATGAAGGCGAGTGCTACGAAGAGTGGAGTCACCCAAGTTTTTCCGTCGATCTCGACCCAGAACTTGTCACCGTGAAAAGCGGGGGTCACAGGGAAAAGTTTTTTGACGCCCAAGATAATCGGGTTACGCGAAGGATCGAGCGGTTTTTCGGGCAGGAAGAGAATCTTGAATCCGGTGAGGATCAAGAAGATGCCGAAGATCGCAACAACCCACTCGTACTGCATCAAAACGGAACCGAGCGAAATGAAGAGTGCTCGGAACAGAATGGCGCCCATGATTCCGTAGAACAGCACTTTCTGCTGATACTGAGGCGGAACCGCGAAGTACGAAAACACAGCGACGAATACGAAAACGTTATCGATGGCGAGAGCGTACTCGACGACATAGCCTGCGAGAAACTCGAGGGACGTATCGCGAGCGAGTTGAGCATGATCGAGGCCGACGAGATCTGGCCGAGTGGGTAGCTCGTACAACAAGAACTGATAGAGCCCGTAGTTGAAGGCGAGGGCGAGCAGAATGAATATGACGCTGCGAATGCTGGCTTCTCGTAGCGTGGGCAACGTGCCCGGTTTACTGAATACGCCGAGATCGAAGGCGAGAATGGCAAAAAGCGCCACTACGAATCCGATGTACGCCCACCAATACTGGGCGAAGGGCAGCAGCAGGATGTCTTCCATGAACCTTTTCCTTTAGGGCGCAGGGTGGAGCGCCGAGACCTGAGGGCATCGAATTTTAGCATCGGCTAGACTCAGCGTTGGGGGGAGAGTTCCATGTCCGACAACGCCATCGTCATTGCCACCATGGTCCTCTACATGGGGATTTGCTTAGGCTTGGGTTTGATTGCCTGGCGCCGTACCCAAAATTTGGGCGACTTCATCTTGGGAGGTCGGTCTTTGGGCAGCTGGGTGACAGCCCTGAGCGCCCAAGCGACCGACATGAGTGGTTGGTTGCTGATGGGCTTGCCGGGCCTCGCCTACGCCTCCGGGTTCGACGGAATCTGGCTGCTTTTCGGGTTGGCTGTCGGAACCTGGCTCAATTGGCGATGGATCGCTGCGCCGCTGCGTGAGGCAACCGAGCGACTCAGCAATTCTTTGACTATCCCCGATTATCTCGAACGCCGATTTCGGGACGATAGTCGCCTGCTGCGTAGCATCTCCGCGATTTTCATCCTGGTCTTCTTTGTCTTCTATACGAGCTCGGGTTTCGTCGCCGCTGGGCGACTTTTCGAATCGCTTTTCGGATTGCCCTATGTCGAGGCGATGTTCTGGGGCTCGATCGTCATGCTGGCTTACACCTTCCTCGGTGGCTTTTTGGCTGTGAGCTGGTCCGACGTGTTGCAAGGCACTCTGATGTTTGTGGCGCTCGTCTTAGTCGCCGTGCTCGGCGTAGCACTTGCCGGGGGTTTCACGGCAACGTTCGAGCGTCTCGAAACACTAGATGCGGCTTTGCTCGATCCATTCATAGCCGATAGTGGCGAAGCGCTCGGCCTGATCGGCATTTTGTCGCTACTCGGATGGGGGCTGGGCTATGCAGGTCAGCCGCATATTCTCGCGCGCTTCATGGCGGCGAAATCGGTGACGCACATTACGGTGGCTCGCCGAGTCGCGATGACATGGGTGGTCATCGTCATGGTCGCTGCCGTTTTAGTTGGGCTCACGGGTCGACTGGTGCTTCCTCAACCTCTCATCGGAGCCGATGCCGAAAAAGTCTTCATCGTGATGTCCACCACCTTTCTGCATCCTGCGTTGGCGGGGCTTTGCCTCGCCGGCATCATGGCAGCCGTCATGAGTACGGCATCGGCTCAGTTACTGGTCGCGTCTTCAGCTTTCACTCAAGATTTCTACGGGAGCTTGTTCCGACCCGGAGCCAGCACAGCTGAACTTCTGTGGGCCGGCAGACTGTCGGTATTGGCCATCGCGCTTATCGCTTTCTCGATCGCTCTCAACCCCGACAGTACGGTGCTTGATCTTGTGGCGTGGGCGTGGGCGGGCTTCGGAGCCGCGTTCGGGCCTGCGATCATCCTTTCGCTCTACGATCCTAAAACCACGCGTAACGGAGTGCTGGCCGGCATCCTCGTCGGTGGGTTGACAGTCATTCTTTGGAAGCAGGGCGCTCACCTCGGTGGTTGGTTTGCGCTCTACGAACTCGTCCCCGGATTCCTCCTGTCGATGCTCGCAATCCTGGTCGTGAGCCGACTTGGAAGGAATTCAGCTACGATGCCAGCGTGACTACGTCGACCGAAGCCAAGTTTGGTCCGGTGCGCCTTGCACCTGGATACACTCGCTGGAACGCGCAGACGTACCTCTTTGCCGCCTTCATCACGATCGGCATGTTGGCTTTCGTCAGCTTCATTCAGCCTTATCTTCTCAACGCCAATCTGAAAGTTCCTGCCGACGAGCAGGGTCGCGCGTTGGGGATACTCGGTTTCGCCAATGAAATCGTCTCGCTGTTGCTGGTCGCGCCTTTCGGAGCGCTCTCGGATAAGATCGGCCGCCGGCCTGTGTATGCGCTCGGATTCGTTTGGCTTGCAGCCGGCTTTTTCCTATACCCGCTTGCTCAAACGTTTCCTCAGCTCTTAGCGTGCGCGCTATTTTTCTCGGTAGGCGTCGCGGCTGTGGGATGCATGCTCGCAACCGTACTCGCCGATACGCCCCAGGAGGAATCCCGCGGACTGTTCGTAGGGATGACCGGATTTTGCCAAGGTTTAGGTGCGACGCTGGCCGTGCTTGTCCTCGGCAAAGTTCCACAGCGCCTCGCCGACCAAGGCATGGATGCCGCCATGGCTGGACGCGTCACTCTGGGTATGGCCGCCGCGCTCTGTCTCGTGACGGCGCTCGTGTGTTGGCTGGGCCTGAAGCGGGGAACTCCCAGTCAAATCGGCGAACGTGAACCGCTACGGGTGCTGCTGCAAACAGGGCTCGCTGCCGCTCGTGCCAACCCCCGAATCTGGTTCGCCTACATGCTTCAGTTCGTTTCTTTCGCTGACCGTGTGGTTATCGGTACGTTTTTTAGTGCACGTCTTCAGCAGACGGCGATTGCCAATGGTCAAACCGTTGCCGAAGCAGCCTCTGCAGCAACCAAGCCCTATGTCATCGCGAACGTATCAGCTTTGCTGTTTGCCATCGTGTTCGGACTAATGCTCGACAAGATGAATCGCGTCACGGCCGGCGTAGTCGCCATGGCCGTCGCTGGAGTTGGCTACATCGCCGGTGGTTTCGTCGGAGATCCAACGAGCGAGTGGATCATCATCGTGGCGATCTTGCTGGGACTTGGACAAATTTGCGCCATCATCGCGAGTCAAACCGTTCTCGGGCAAGAAGCGCCTCAGGACGTTCGTGGAGCCGTATTCGGACTCGCAGGTATCTTCGCTTCCTGTGGCATTCTTTTCACCACGGCTGTCGGTGGCTTTATGTACGACATCGTTGGTAAGGGCGCGCCGTTTTTCGTGATCGGTATCGTCAATGTCAGCATTATGATCTTCGGTATCTACCTGCTGCGCTCGAAGTCGAAAGCGTGAGACTCCACATTGCGACTTGCCGCCCGCTTCCGGAGCCGGATGCGGACGAAGATTTGTTACTCGACTCGCTGAGAGCTGCAGGCGTCGATGCAACGATGGCCGCGTGGCATGACCCCGAGGCGTGGCAGGCTCCAGCCCCTACAATCATTCGCTCGACGTGGGATTACATCCATCACTTAGTTCCATTTGCCGAGTGGGTCGTGCAGGTTTCTGCCGTAGCGCCGCTTTGGAATCCCGCAAAGATCATCTTCGAAAATCTCCATAAGCGTTATTTGCTAGAGCTCGCTTCACGAGGCGTCCCCGTGACGCCCACTACGGTCATCGATCGTGGAAGCGAGGTGAATCTCGCCACGCTCTGCGCGGCTCGAGGCTGGAACGACATCGTTATCAAGCCAGCAGTGGGCGCAGGTTCTTTCGAGACGTATCGTGTTCGTGGGTCATCTTCGGAGGCGGCCGACGTACTGCGTCGTCTCCTCGAGCAACGAGATGTACTGGTTCAGCCTTTTCTACGTGCCGTGGAAGGGCACGGTGAACGTGCCTTAGTGTGGATTGACGGTGAATTCACTCACGCCGTGAGGAAGTCGCCGCGGTTCGCAGGAAACGACGAGCAAGTGTCGGAAGCCGTACCGATCTCTATCGCAGAGCGCTTGGTCGGAGAGGCAGCGATCGCACCGATCTCGCGTGACTTACTCTATGCGCGTGTTGATGTTGCGCCCGGCGACGATGGCGCCCCAGTTGTCATGGAGCTCGAACTTGTCGAGCCCTCATTGTTTCTCAAGCAGCATCCGCCGGCATTGGAGCGGCTCGTACAAGGGATCGTTCGCCGACTGAAGTAGTGGAATCAACCCACGATCACGATTGCCAAGCCCTCCGGTGACTCGAGTCGCGTCCCTTCGGCAACGCCATGCCGGTGAAAAACAAGAGCAGGTCGATCGAACTGGACTTCGTCGTGAACTGCGATAACTAGACCGCCCGCTCGCAACCATGTCGCTGGCCAGCACGGCCGACCTTGCCACGCTTCGGCACCTAGGGCTTGCCAGAAACCCGCGCTGATTTCGGGCGCTGCCGAGGGGAGGCTGAAAGCCAGAAATTCTCCTAGTGCTGGGCTGGTCGAGGATGGATTCCACGCATCGTCAGGATGAGTGGCACGTTCGAGCAGAGTGATCATGTGTCCGGCGGGGTCGCATAGCCCGAATTCATTGAAACAGTCTGAGCCGGTCTTCGCGAAAGCGATCACGGCGCCTGCTTCGCGATAGGCCTCAAGTGCGGCGTTGACGTCATCATGAACGCTCGTAAAGGAGGGTGAAGGAAACTTGTACTCGTGCAGACCTAGTGTCACCCCACCCAAGGTCACGACGGCGTACGGATGCGGCCATACGTTGTCAACGCTTCCTCTTGAAAATCCCATCAACTCATAAAAGCGCAGCGAAGCGTCGAGATCAGAAGTGCTGACGCTGATTTCATGGAATCGTCCGAGATCGAGCCCGGTTATCGAATGACTCGACACGATTACTGACTTATCCCGGCCTGCCATAAAATGAACGCGTACTCCTCGGCCACCTCGCGGTAACGCTCGAAACGCCCAGACTTCCCTCCGTGTCCGGCTTCCATGTTGGTGCGCAGCAGTAGCGGGTTGCGATCTGTCTTCACGCTGCGAAGCTTTGCGACCCACTTGGTCGGTTCCCAGTACTGCACCTGACTATCCCAAAGCCCACTCGTCACAAGCATCGCCGGGTAGTCTCTCGCACTTACCTGGTCATAGGGTGAGTACGACAGCATGTAGTCGTATGCCGCGCGATCTTTTCCGGGATTACCCCACTCGTCAAATTCGTTCGTCGTGAGCGGAATGCTCTCATCGAGCATGGTGGTTACGACGTCGACAAAAG
The DNA here is from genome assembly GCA_044235605.1 of Steroidobacteraceae bacterium. Classification (GTDB taxonomy): domain Bacteria; phylum Pseudomonadota; class Gammaproteobacteria; order Steroidobacterales; family Steroidobacteraceae; genus UBA964. Next base: position 9,218 of record JBIIHO010000008.1, read on the forward strand.
GCACATGCGCGACCAAACCTTTGTACTCACTCGGTGCGAGATTGGCGACAGCGCCCATCAATAGGCCACCGGCACTACCACCCATGCCGAATACGCGCTTAGGGTCCGCGATTCTTTCGGAAACCAAGTAGCGTGTGACATCGACGAAGTCGGTGAACGTATTCTTTTTATTGAGTAGCTTACCGTTCTCGTACCAGCTTCGGCCCATTTCCTGACCGCCACGAATATGCGCAATCACGTAGATAAATCCGCGATCGACCAGTGACAGTACTGGCGAGCGGAATCCAGGCTCCGACGTAATTCCATAAGAACCATAGGCGTACTGATAAACCGGTGCCGTACCATCAAGCGGAGTACCGCGCCGATAAAGCAAGGTGATGGGAATCTTCGATCCGTCTCGTGCGATCGCAAAGCGAAAGTCCGCTGCGTACTTGGACGCGTCGAATCCGCCGAGTACCGGGTCTTGTTTCAAGAGGCGCCGCTCGCCCGTCGCCATGTTGTAGTCATATGTGCTCGCAGGCGTCGTCGGAGAGGTATAGGCATACCGAAGTAAGGTAGTGCCCTGCTCGGTATTGTTGCCGAGTGTCATGACAAACGCGGGATCTGACGCGTCCATCACGAAATTCTTTTTACTGTCCCAAGATCGCACACGCAGCTTTTGCAAGCCACCCGAGCGCTCGGTAACCACGAGATAATTATCAAAGGCTTCGAAGCTACCAATGAAGGCATCATCACGATGCGCAACGATGTCCTTCCAAGTCTTGCGATCAGCCACCGTAGCCTTTGGTGCCTCGACGATCCGGAAGTTTTTTGCCTGCCAGTTCGTTCGGATGATGAATCGGTCGCCTAGATCCTCGAGCTGGTACTCATGATCGCGCTCGCGTGTGAGCGCAACACGAAACTCAAGTTTCGGATCGTTCGCATCAGCGTAGCGATACTCACTCGATACCGTACTCTCAGAGGCAATATAAATGTATCGATCCGATTTCGACTTCTCCACGCCCATGTAAAAACTTTCGTCCTCCTGTTCATAGACGAGTAAGTCTTTTTCCGGGCTTGTCCCTCGCTCATGTCGATAGACTTTATTGCCAAGCAAAGTTTGTGGGTCTTTTCGGATGTACACGAAGGTTCGATTGTCGTTTGCCCAAGCGACATCGGGTTCTACATTGCTCAGGATCTCTGGGAGGAACTCTCCGGTGGAGAGATCTTTAATGCGAATTTCGTACTGTCGTCGACCTACCGTATCCTCCGCGATGGCTGCCCAGCGACCATCTAGACTGACTTCAAGACCCGCGAGCTGATAGAAGTCGCGCCCTTGAGCGCGGACATTACCGTCAATCAAGACTTCTTCGGGCGCTTCGAGACTGCCTTTCCGTCTGGCGTAAATCGGGTATTGCTTGCCGGTTTCGAATCGCGAGTAGTACCAATAACCATTTCGACGTTGTGGAACGCTGGCATCGTCTTGCTTCAAGCGACCGACGATTTCCTCGTAAATCTTTTGCTCGAGCGTACGGTGCGGCGCCATGACCGCTTTCATATAGTCGTTCTCGGCCTCGAGATAGGCAATCATCTCGGGATTCTTACGCTCGTCGTCACGCAGCCAATACCATGGGTCGACGCGATCGCCGAAAGGCGAAGTGATGACGTGAGGGTGTTGGGAGGCTTTTGGAGGTTGAATTTCCGTTGCGTTCACGATGTTCGTTCCTTGATATCCGCCCGTTACGACGAGCAGGGCGACTGCTGCAGACCAAACAAATTTCGAATAGGTCATTACGTTTCGCAGCCTCCGTATTAAATCAATGGTTCTGAGGTGGTCGTTGGGCCTGCGCGATCAGGCGGTCCAGCACAATCATGGCGCCGATCGAGACCAACGACAACGCCGCGCAGAAACCGAGTACCGGTAACGGGGTATCGGTTGCCACGAAGCCCATCGCCTGTACGGCGATCGCGGCGCCAGCCTGCTGAGAAAAGCCGATCATTCCGGAGGCGACCCCTGCATAGCCAGGCGCAATTCTTACCGCCGTAGCCGTGATATGAGGCAAAGAGAGTCCCTGCGCGAAGGCCAGAGGTAGCATCGGCCCGAACCACCAGATCGGATCGGTGAAACCGGCTAATACGAAACCAAAGGCCGCACAGGCTGATACCGCTTGCAGCCAAATTCCGAAGCGAGCGAGACGCTCGATCGCTGCGTGGCCTTTCAAGCGCGAGACACAAAAGTTACCGAGGAAGTACCCAATCGATAGAAAGAGGATATAGATGCCGAAATCGGTTGCGGGACGACCCAACATGTCGGCTAGCAAGTAGGGCGCGACGGTGATGAAGCCAAGATACAGCGCATAGATGATTGCAGCATCGAGGGCGCAACCTAGAAAAGCGCGATTGCGGAGCACGCTCGCCGATGCGCGACCGACCGCCGACAAAGACATGACGCCGGAATGAGCGACTCGAGTCTCAGGCAGACTGCGCCACGCCAACGAAGCGATGACACCTGAGGCTACGAGCAACAGCAAAAACGGCGCATGCCACCCTAATTTTTCGGTGATGAATCCGCCGAACCATGGCGCAATAGCAGTTCCCATCATCATGACGAGAGTCAAAGTCGCAAGCGCTCGGGTGAGACGCCAGTCCTTATGAATATCGCCAAGGATCGCACGCGAGACGGTAGTTGTTGCTGCGCAGCCTGCTGCCTGAATCGCCCGCGCAAAGATGACGAGCTCGAGAGTTGGTGCGATATAGGCCAGTGCAGATCCAACGAAAAACACGCCGATTCCACCCAGTAACATGGGACGACGACCGAATCGGTCCGACAACGGACCCGCGAGTGGAATCCCGAGGGCGAAGACGATAAGGAAAACGCTTATCACCGCCTGCGTCGCAGCAGTCGTCGCGCCGAACTCGGCGCGAATAGCGGGTAGGCTAGAGAGCAGGATCAGCGTCGAAACAGGCCCGAGTGCGCTGCAGGCAGCCAGCAAAGGAAATAGCCCGCGCGGCGACGTGGCGCCGTCGCGGGCCTCGGCAACGCTCACGTGCCTAGGCCGCCGACACAGACGTATTTGAGCTCGGTGTAATCGTCGATGCCGTAACGGGAGCCCTCACGACCCAAGCCAGATTCTTTGATGCCGCCGAACGGAGCGACCTCTGTCGAAAACAAGCCAGTATTGACGCCGACAATTCCATACTCGAGGGCTTCCTGAAGGCGCCAACTTCGGGCCAGATCGCGCGTATAAAAGTATGCCGCGAGACCGAACTCCGTATCGTTAGCCATCCGAACGACGTCTTCTTCGGTATCGAAGCGGAATAGGGGCGCCACTGGGCCGAACGTTTCCTCGCGAGCCACGCGCATCGCAGGCGTCACGTTGACGAGTACGGTCGGCTCGAAGAAATTTCCGCCGAGCGCGTGCGACTTCCCGCCGCAGGCGATGCTGGCGCCTTTCTCAACTGCGTCGCTGATATGGGATTTCACCTTTGCGAGTGCGCGAGCGTCGATGAGCGGACCTTGCTCCGTTGGACCGCTGAGACCGTCGCCTACTCGAAGCGTAGCAACAGCTTTGACGAGCCGCTTCGCGAACTCCTCGTAGATACCGGACTGCACGTAAAATCGATTCGCGCAAACACAGGTTTGCCCTGTATTGCGATATTTGCTCGCCATGGCACCCTGCACCGCAGCGTCGACGTCTGCGTCATCGAATACGATGAATGGCGCATTACCGCCCAATTCCATCGACACCTTTTTCACTGTGCCGGCGCACTGCGCCAGCAACTTTTTGCCGACAGCCGTTGATCCGGTGAAGCTGAGCTTGCGGACGAGCGGGTTTGAGGTCAGTTCGCCGCCGATTGCTTCAGCATCACCCGTCACGACGTTGAAGACACCCGCCGGAACGCCAGCTCGACTCGCGAGCTCTGCAAGGGCCAGCGCAGAGAACGGGGTTTGCGGTGCGGGCTTCGAGACGAATGTACATCCGGAGGCAAGAGCAGGCCCTAATTTTCGCGTGATCATCGCCGCCGGAAAATTCCATGGCGTGATTGCGGCAGCGACACCGATGGGTTGGCGTAGTACCAAAAGCCGCGAGTCTGCACGGAATGTCGGAATGATATCGCCGTAAGCACGTTTGCCTTCTTCGGCGAACCATTCTATGAACGATGCCGCATAGGCGACTTCGCCTTTTGCTTCGGCTAGAGGCTTTCCTTGCTCTGCCGTCATGATGATGGCGAGGTCATCGGTATGGGCAATCATCAGCTCCGCGAATCGACGGAGAATTGCTGCTCTTTCTTTGGCTGTTTTGCGTGCCCAAAGAGGCTGTGCCTTCGCCGCGGCTTCAATGGCCCGTTTGGTCTCGGCAGCTCGCATGACCGGCACTTCACCAACCAGTGAGCCATTAGCGGGATTCAGGATGCGGACTTTCTCGCCGTTATCGGCTGCGCACCACGCGCCATCGATGAAAGCGGCTTCACGGAGCAGTGCCGAATCTTTGATGTTGAGAAGCGTCATTTTTGGATACCGTACTGTGCGCGGTAGTCGCGCAAGGCTTGAAGATGTTCTTCGGGAAGAGGCTCTCTTTCTGTCGTCGTAGTGGAGAGAATATCGATGAGGTCCGCCAACGTAAGCAAGCTGATGCAGCGCAGCCCGAAGTCTGCTTCGACCTCTTGCACCGCAGAGCGCTCACCCTTGCCTCGCTCCTGACGATCGAGCGCGAGTAGAACGGCGACCGGTTCGGCACCCGCCCGACGGATGAGATCCACCGATTCGCGAATGGCCGTACCTGCCGTGATGACGTCATCGACGATCACCACTTTTCCGTTGAGTGCGCGACCGACCATCTGTCCGCCCTCGCCATGGTCTTTTGCTTCCTTGCGATTGAACGCCCAAGGCAGATTTCGTCCATGTCGCTCTGCATAGGCGATCGTGGTCGCGGATACCAACGGGATTCCCTTGTACGCAGGCCCGAACAACATATCGAAGGACAGACCCGATGCATGTAATGCATCGGCGTAGCATTGACCCAAAATCGATAGCGACTCGCCGTCGTTGAATAGTCCGGCATTGAAGAAGTACGGACTCTCTCGGCCCGACTTCAGCGTGAATCGTCCGAAGCGAAGCGCAGAGCGGGCTAGGGCGAGATCGATGAATCTGAGTTGGTAGGGCTGCATCCCGGTATCATATCGCGGTGCGCATCATTACCCTGAATGCCAACGGAATCCGCTCGGCCGCCGCCAAGGGTGCCTTCGCCTGGCTCCGCCAGCAAGACGCGGACGTCGTCTGCATTCAGGAGACCAAGGCCCAAGAGCCCCAGCTCGAAGGCCATGACATCGATATTCCCGGTTATCACCGCTATTTCTTCGACGCTAAGCGCCCCGGGTACTCGGGAACCGCTCTCTACTGCCGGCGTAAGCCGACCGAGATCGTTCGGGGTTTCGGCGTCGACGAGTTCGATGACGAAGGCCGTTACCTCGAGGCTCGATTCGGCCAGCTTTCGGTCGTCTCTCTCTATCTGCCCTCCGGATCTTCTGGACCGGAGCGACAGGCTTCCAAGTTTCGTTTTCTCGACGCGTTCATGCCGCATCTCAAGCGATTACGTCGCCGCCGGAGTGAATACATCCTGTGTGGCGACTGGAATATCGCCCACAAAGAAATCGATCTCAAAAACTGGAAGTCCAATCAAAAAAACTCAGGTTTCCTACCCGAAGAGCGGGCATGGCTAGATGAACTCTTCGGAACCGCTGGATACATCGATGCCTTCCGCGAAGTGAATTCGGAACCCGATCAATACACGTGGTGGTCGAATCGTGGCCAGGCGTGGTCGAAGAACGTGGGTTGGCGTATCGACTATCACGTCGTCAGCAAGGGTCTTGCTGGAGCGGCACGTGCTGCTCACATACACAAATCGAGTCGCTTTTCAGATCATGCTCCTCTCATCATCGATTACGACATTCGCGCATGAACGATACTGCCAAACCAGGTCTTCGCCACATTCTGTCGAACCCGCGTCTTGGCTCGGTACTGGTGATGGGTATGG
>JBIIHO010000009.1:0-15213 GCA_044235605.1 Steroidobacteraceae bacterium
CCGGTTAGCTGGCATATTTTTGTGCATGGAATCGGCCGAGATAACCGGCCCCGATCACTGCTGCCCGAATGGTGCTCATGCCGTATTATGCCCGCATGGGCCGCCGAAACTCGAAGCTCGATCTGGTCACCGTCAACCGCGAGGCCCGTCTGCTCGCGGGCTCGCTCATTTTCTCGGCGGTGGGTTTGCCGCTGATCGTCTGGGTCACCGGGCGAGCGCTGCTCGGCCCGTACGCCAATGGCGGTATGTTCGCGATCCTCGGGGACTTCTTCACCCTGCTGCAATCAGGGGCCCTATCCGCGTGGATTCTTTTGTTCGCGCCCTACGTGCTGCTTAGCGCCTTACGCCTTGCGGCTTGGGGCGCTCGCAGAATCTGACCCCTCTCGACTGGGCTCTACTCGCCCGCCGCTAAACTCCGATCCCGCGCCGCACGAAATTCACTCGTGGCGTACCAGTTCGGAAAGCGCTTCTCGCGCGCCAACGTCGCGCCCACATCAAACAACAACTCGAGGTCCTGTACCCCGCCGCGCAGGTCAGTGCCCGGCCTGAATTCGTCGGAAGGCTTGTGATAGTGCAAAGCCGTGAACTCAGCCGCCTGGGCCTTCGCCCACTCCGCACCCTTTTCTCGATCCTCGATGCCCAACTTGAAATAGAGCGCCGGCACGCCGACCTTCGCGAAATTGAAGTGGTCGGAGCGATAGAAGAATCCGTTCTCAGGCGTGGGCTCCTCGCGTAACACGCGATCCTGCTTGACTGCCGCGCGCGCGAGATAGGGCTCAAGTTCCGAGGCGCCGTAACCGATGACCGAGACATCACGTGTCGGCCCGCCGTAGGGGATGGCATCCATATTGAGTGCCGCGACGGTTTTATTCAGCGGAAAGATCGGGTTCTGGACGTAGAACGCCGAACCGAGCAACCCACTCTCTTCGAGCGTAACCGCTAAAAACACCACCGAACGCTCAGGACGACTTTTGGACTCGGCAAACGCCTTGGCAATGGTGAGCAGTCCCGACGTGCCGGTCGCGTTATCGAGTGCGCCGTTGAAGATGTTGTCGCCCGTGCGTGCCAGAGATTTACCGAGATGATCCCAATGCGCCGTGTAGATGACGTATTCATCGGGACGCTTGCTGCCTTTGATCATCGCCACGACGTTAGGCGAGCTTGATCGACGAATGAGATTGCGAAGGCTGCCGGAGGCCTGCTGGGCGAGCGGCATAGGTTTGAAACCTGGTTGACTCGCTAAGATCAAAAGTTCGTCGTAGCTTCGACCGTTTGCACGCAATAGCGCATCGCCCGCCGCGCGCGTGATCCAACCTTCGATCGCCACTCGACCCGCGTTGTTGTCAGCAGAGACTGTATCGAGCTGCGGACCCGTCCAGCTCGTCTGTACCGTACCCCATCCGTATGAGGCGGGCTTGTCGTCGTGAATGATGATCGCCGCGGCAGCACCTTGGCGTGCCGCCTCCTCGAACTTGTAGGTCCAGCGGCCGTAGTAGGTCATCGCTCGACCACGGAATAGCTTGGCATCATTCGTCGCGAAGCCCGGATCGTTGATGAGAATCACGGCGGTCTTTCCGCGCATGTCGACGCCTGCGTAATCGTTCCACCCGTACTCGGGTGCAACGACACCGTGACCCACGAAAACGAGAGGACTATTGGCGATCGATACTTCCGGGACGATGCGCTTCGTCCAAATGACCATGTCATTGCCGTATTCAAGTTTCGCGTCACCGAGCGATAACTCCGCACTGCTACCCGCAGTGATCTCGACGATCGGCACTTGCTGCAAGTACGAGTTGCCGTTACCGGGTGCGATCCCTAATTTTTTGAACTCTGACACGAGGTAGTCGACGGTCTTGCGCTCTCCAGCCGTGCCCGGCTTACGACCCTCGAACTCGTCGCTCGCCAAGGTCGCAATGTGACGCTCGTACTCGGCGGCTGAGATCGGCGGGGGGCTCGAGCGCGACGCACCGTGACATCCCGCGAGAGCCATCGCGACTAGCGCAAAAACTGCAGACTTGAACATGCAAGAACTCTCCAATGATCCGAAAGTCATTTTTCTGGCCAGACCATCCAGCCGATGAAGGTCAAAAGCAAGGCGAGCGCGATCTGCGGCACACGCCGCCACGTTGTCTCTCGCAGTTCACCATAAAAGCCGAAGGCCGACACCACGGCGATCAGCGCCGAGCCGCCCAAGGTGAGCAGCAACGGTGGGAACTCCTCCCCGATACGCTCGCCGAACTCCGGAAGCATCAAGAACACCACCAGCGTCAGTACCAGCGCTACCGTGATCGAGACGGCCGAACCCAGGACAATTCCGAGCAAGACAGATAAAGGATGCATGAAAACCTCTGCCGGGACGGCGCCGCACTTGAAGGGGCGCCTCCGGGGAACTAGTCTGACGGGGATTCTACCGAACCCCGGACACCCATGACTCCTCCAGGACGCCGCCCGGCGGCACTCATCGCCTATGTCGCCCTGACGATCGGGCTGCTCACGTTAGGCAGCTCGTCGCGACTGACTGCAGATACCTCAGCGTTACCGCCCGGTGCCATGGCGCCCTCGGCACGCGAGCGCATGATCGCGCGGCAGGTCGGCGCCCTACTCGAAGACAACCACTACAGTCAGCAACGCATCGACGATGCCATGTCGCCGAGAGTCATGGACAAGTTCCTCGATGGCCTCGACGGACAGCGAAGTTATTTCCTGGCGAGCGACATCGCCGAGTTTCAGGCTTACCGTCTGCGCTTCGACGACATGATCCGCACCGGCGACCTCGAACCCGCGTATGCCATGTTCGCGCGGTATCAGCAACGAAATCGTGAGCGCATTCGACACGCCCTCGCCCAACTCGATCAGTCACCTGACTTCACGCTGGACGAGTCCTTCGAGTTCGACCGCGAAAAAGCTCCGTGGCCTTCCACCACAGCCGAACTCGACGAGCTGTGGCGCAAGCGCGTCAAAAACGACGCCATCTCGCTGCTCCTCGCCGGCAAGACTTGGGATGAAGCCCGCGAGGTACTCCGCACCCGCTACGATCGCGTACTGAAGCGCGCTGATCAGGTCAAACCCGAGGAAGTCTTCGAGGTGTTTCTCAACGCCTACGCGCGCACTTTCGACCCCCACTCCAACTACTTCTCGCCTCGCAATTCCGAGGAGTACAAGATTCAGATGAGCCTCAACTACGAAGGCATCGGCGCTTCGCTGCAGCTCATCGACGACTACGTCACCATCATGAATCTCATCGAGGGCGGTCCAGCCGCCGCCTCCGGCGCCTTGAGCGTCAATGATCGAATCACTGCCGTAGGTCAGGGCAAAGAGGGTCCATTGACCGACGTGGTCGGCTGGCGCATCGACGATGTGGTGCAGTTAATCCGCGGCAAGGGCGGCACGATCGTCCGACTGCAGATTCTGCCCGTGGGTGCTGCGCCCGGTTCGCCGGAGCGGGTTCTCGAATTCACGCGAGGCAAAGTCACGCTCGAGGCACAGGCCGCCCGCAAGGAACTCAAGACGATCAAGCGAGGCGACTCCGAGTATCGCGTCGGTGTCATCAACGTGCCGGGTTTCTACTCTGACTATGACGGTCAACGCGCAGGCGATAAAAACTATCGCAGCACCACCCGAGACGTCAGACGTCTCATCGAAGAACTGAAAGAAGAGAAAATCGACGGTCTCGTGATCGATCTGCGCGGTAATGGCGGCGGATTCCTCCCCGAAGCGCAGTCCCTCACGGGGCTCTTCGTCGACCAAGGCCCCGTCGTTCAGGTGCAGTTCTCAAATGGCGAGCGTGAAGTACTCGACGACCCCGATGCCGGCATCGCGTATGACGGACCGCTCGTCGTGGTAATCGACCGCTTCAGTGCATCGGCCTCAGAAATCTTCGCAGGCGCAATCCAGGACTACCGACGTGGGGTCGTGGTCGGTCAGCGCAGTTTCGGCAAGGGCACGGTTCAGAACCTCGTTCCTCTGTCGCGCTGGAGCGCGCGGCCGGTCAATGGGCAACTGACCGTCACGATCGGAAAGTTCTATCGCGTCACCGGCGAAAGCACTCAGCACCGAGGCGTTGAGCCCGACGTAGAACTCGCCTCGTCGATCAGTCTGAAGGACATCGGCGAAAGCGCATTGGACGACGCCCTTCCCTGGGACCGAATCGACCGTGCCACATTCAGCGCCCTCGACACTCGCCTGCCCTCGATCGCGAAACTCGCGCTCGAAGAAAATGCCCGTCAAGGCCGCGACCCCGATTACCGTTGGCTCGTCGAGGACATCGCCGCGCTCAACCGGTTACGCGATCAGCGCTCGATTTCGCTGAACCTCGAGACGCGTCGCGCCGAACGAACACAACTCGAAGCTAATCGGCTCGCTCGAGAGAATGCACGCCGCATTGCGCGCTCGGAACAGCCTCTCGCTTCGATCGAGGATCTCGATGCGTCGAAACAGCCCGATGTGGTGCTTGATCAGTCGGCCGAGGTGATGGTGGACATGCTTAAGCTGTCGGCGCCCGTCAAATCGACGAAGCCGAAAACGGTTACGGCGAAGCGCGAAGCCGCCTGAAACCGTGGCCGCGCTCTAGGCAATACTCGAGCCATTTATTGAGCATGATGTTGCGGGCCCAGCGCTGATCGAGATCGAGGCCCGCATGCTGGCGCCAACCGCGTAGCAGCGGGTGCTCATGGGTATCGGCCCACGAATGCGCCTCGGCAAGACGAGCATCGTGGTAGACCCTAACTTCCATATCGGGCGCGTTGGGTACCGACCCATCGTCCGAAAACACGTAGGTCAGCTGCAGCATCGTCGTGTAAGGCGAACGCTCGGTCACGCGAAGCTCGAGCTCGACATCACCCTGCACACTCGATCGATGCAAACCATCGACAGAACGCAGCTCCCCTGCGAGCGCACCGAGCCTGCGATGGTTGCTCTCATAGAGCGCCATAAGCGCCACGAAACTGCGAGGCCTCGCTCGCCAACTCGCCGGCAACAAGGGCTCGCCGAGCAAACCCTGCAGGGCGAGTTTGCGCGAGTCGAAGTTATCGGAAGATGATTTCATTGATGGGACTATACCGCGAGTCTTGAGTTCACGTCATGGGCGAACGCGTCTTTCGATGCCTGTCGACTCGAGGATGCGCGCCGAGATTTCTTCGATCGAGCATTCGGTGGTGTCGAGCACCGGGATGGCGTTTCGCTGAAAAATGGCATCGGCCGCACGAGTCTCGAACTGAACCTGCGGCGGTGAGGCATAGCGGCTATTCGGCCGACGCTCCTGCCGAATCTGCTGTAAGCGATTAGGCGCGATGCGCAGTCCGAAGAGTTTGTCTTTATGAGGCTGCAGTGCAGGTGGCAGACGAGCCGATTCGAGATCGTCGTCGGTCAAGGGATAGTTTGCAGCGAAAATACCGTACTGCATCGCGAGATAAAGGCAGGTCGGCGTCTTGCCCGAGCGCGACACGCCGACGAGTACCACATCGGCTTTCGAATAATCTCGATTGGAACCATCATCGTTCGACAGTGCGTAATTGGTGGCGTCGATGCGAGCCGCGTAACCGACAGAATCAGAGATACCGTGCGCCTTACCCGCACTGTGCGTCGAACGCGTGCCGAGTTCGCGCTCCATAGGACCGACGAAGGCTTCGAAGAAATCGAGCACCAGCCCTTCAGCCTCGCGCAAGACGAGCCGTAAATCGTCCTGAACCAAAGTACTGAAGACGATCGGCCGGGCTCCCTCCTCGACGCCGGCGGCATTGATACGCCGCACCGCCTCGTGTGCCTTGTCAATGGTGGAGACAAATGGCAGAGTCACGGCCCGAAATTGCAGCCCGTCGAATTGCGTCAGCAGGCTGTGCCCCATGGTCTCTGCTGTGACGCCAGTTTGGTCGGAAACAAAAAATACGGTTCGTGTTGTCACGAGTGGTTCTACCCATCAATCGCCAGACGCCAGTCTCCCTCGACCCGCCCGCCAACTCAAGGATGTGCCAGTGACCGAACTCGTCCTGCCCTTCGAACGCCTGACCATGCACGACGTCGAAACCGTGGGCGGCAAGAATGCGTCCATCGGAGAGATGATCGGGCAACTCGCTCGACTCGGCGTTAAGGTTCCAGGTGGCTTCGCTACAACGGCTGCAGCCTATCGGCAGATGCTCGCGCACAACGGGCTCGACCAACGAATTCGCGAGCTACTACAGTCACTCGACGTCGACGATGTCGTGCGCCTCTCCGAGGTTGGCGCCACTATCAGGGGCTGGATCCTCGATGCACCGCTACCGGTCGAGCTCGAGAAGGCCGTTCGCGAGGGCTATCGTCGCTTCGGCGACCATGTGTCGGTGGCGGTCCGCTCATCGGCAACCGCCGAAGATCTGCCCGAGGCGTCCTTCGCAGGCCAGCAAGAAACCTTTCTGAACGTGCAAGGCGAAGATGCCGTCATCGAGGCCATGCGCCAGGTCTTTGCCTCGCTCTTCAACGACCGCGCCATCGCCTATCGCGTTCATCAAGGCTTCGATCATTCGCAGGTCGCACTCTCGGCGGGCATTCAGCAAATGGTGCGCTCCGATCTCGGCGCAAGCGGCGTGATGTTCACGCTGGACACCGACAGCGGCTTCCGCGACGTCGTATTCATCACCGCATCCTATGGTCTCGGCGAAACAGTTGTTCAAGGCGCGGTGAACCCGGACGAGTTCTATCTCTACAAGCCCGCCGTGCGCGCCGATCGTCACGCCGTGCTGCGTCGCAACCTCGGTGCCAAGTCCATCAAGATGGTCTATGGCGACGCGGGCGCCGCCGAACGCGTTCGTACCGTCGATGTCGCGCTAGCCGACCGACAGCGTTTCTGTCTCGACGACGCCGATCTGCTCGAGCTTGCCAAGCAGGCGCTCATCATCGAAGAGCATTACGGTCGGCCTATGGACATCGAGTGGGGCAAAGATGGCGCCACCGGCACGATCTACATTCTTCAGGCGAGACCAGAGACCGTCCAGAGCCGCAGCGGTCGCACGATCCAGCGATACACCCTCGCCAAGCGCTCCAACATCATCACCCAGGGCCGCAGCATCGGGCAGCGCATCGGCGCAGGCCCCGCCCGCGTCATCGCCGATTCGTCGCAGATGGCACGCGTTCAGCCAGGCGACGTGCTCGTCGCTGACATGACCGACCCCGATTGGGAACCCGTCATGAAACGCGCCTCGGCCATCGTCACGAATCGCGGAGGGCGTACCTGCCACGCGGCGATCATTGCGAGAGAGCTCGGCATTCCCGCTGTCGTCGGCTGCGGCAACGCCACGACCAGCATCCGCGAAGGACAACCGGTCACCGTGTCGTGCGCCGAGGGCGATACGGGTTTTGTGTACGAGGGAGCGCTCGACTTCGAGCGTCGTCAGATCGAACTCGATTCCCTGCCCCAAGCCCCCGTCAAAATCATGATGAACGTGGGCAACCCGGATCGCGCCTTCGACTTCGCGAGTATCCCCCATCGCGGCGTGGGACTCGCCCGCCTCGAGTTCATCATCAACCGCATGATTGGCGTGCACCCACGCGCCCTGCTCGAGTTCGATCAGCTCAATGCCCAACTCAAAGAGGAAATCCGAGCGCAGATGTCGGGCTATACCGACCCGGTCGGCTTCTATGTCGACAAGCTCGCTGAAGGCGTCGCGCAGATTGCCGCAGCCTTTGCGCCTGAACCGGTCATCGTGCGTCTCTCTGATTTCAAATCGAACGAGTACGCCAACCTCATCGGCGGACGCCGCTACGAGCCGACCGAAGAAAACCCCATGATCGGGTTCCGCGGCGCAGCTCGCTACACCGACAATAATTTCCGAGCCTGCTTCGAGCTTGAGTGTCGAGCGCTCAAGAAAGTTCGCAACGAGATGGGCCTCACCAATGTGCAGGTCATGGTGCCGTTCGTGCGGACGTTGCGTGAAGCCAAAGAGGTCACAGAGCTGTTGACAGCCAATGGCCTCAAACGTGGCGAAAACGATCTTAAGGTCATCATGATGTGCGAGCTGCCCTCGAACGCAGTGCTCGCCGAGCGTTTCCTCGAATTCTTCGATGGCATGTCGATCGGCTCGAACGACATGACGCAGCTCACGCTCGGCGTCGATCGCGACTCAGGCATCGTCGCCCAGCTCTTCGATGAGCGCGATCCGGCCGTAAAAGAAATGCTCTCCATGGCGATTCGAGCATGCCGCAAGGCCAATAAGTATGTTGGCATCTGCGGTCAGGGTCCTTCCGATCACCCCGATTTCGCGCGTTGGCTCGTCGAACAAGGCATCGACAGCCTCTCGCTCAACCCCGATACGGTGATCGAAACCTGGTTGATGCTCGCGCAGGACGCCGCGGCGGCGGCTGCTAAGCGTTAAGCGGCGCTCGGCCCGCCAAAAACGGACAGACCGAAAGATCGACGTTTCCACCGGAGACGATTACACCGATCGTCTCGCCCGCCCGCCCAATTCGCCCATCGATGAGCGCCGCCAGCGGCACGGCCGATGAAGGTTCGACAAGCAGCCGCAGGTCTTCGAGCGCAATGCGCATCGCCGAGACGATCGCGCTCTCCGAGACCGTCAACACGTCGTCCACGAGCGCTCTAAAGATCTCGAAGGGTCGAACACCGATCGACCCACGTAAGCCGTCCGCGATCGTCGCCGGCGAGCCCTGAACACCCACGCGCTCGCCCCCGTGAAATGAGCGTGCGGCATCGTCGGCCATCTCCGGCTCGACACCGATCACGCGACACCTCGGAGCCATCGCCTTCCCTGCGATCGCTGTACCCGACAGCAAACCCCCTCCACCCACGGGCGCAGTGAGAACGTGGATATCGGGATAGTCACTCAGTAATTCGAGAGCTGCCGTGCCCTGCCCGGCAATCACTCGCGAGTCGTCGAAGGGATGAACGACCGCCGCGCCCGTGCGTGCGACAACTTCGGCGAGCGCGGCCTCACGCGCGGTGAGTCCGGGCTCGCAAGAGACGAGCTCGGCGCCCTCCGCGAGTATCGATTTCAGCTTCACCGCCGAGGCATCTCGAGGCGCCACGACGACGCATCGCCACCCCAACTCACGCGCGGCTCGCGCGAGAGCAGCGCCATGATTACCCGAGGAGTGGGTCGCGACGACTTTTGAGCCGGCCTCGAGCTGCAGCAAAGCGTTGGTCGCACCACGAAGCTTGAATGCCCCGACATGCTGCAGGTTTTCGCACTTGAAGAGCACGCGTCGACCGACGCGCGCGTCGAAGCGTGGGACATTCAATACCGGTGTCCGCAACACTCGTCCGTCCAATCGAACCTGAGCGGCAGCGATATCGGCGAATGTCGGAAGATCGATGGCCGACACGCTCAGCACGCCCCTCGCGGACCGAGCATGAAGAATCGCTCGCGGTAATACTGTAACTCGCGTACTGACTCGCGAATGTCATCGAGCGCGAGATGCGTACCTTCTTTGTTGAATGCGGCAGCGAGTTCCGGCGACCAGCGCTTGGCCAATTCCTTGACCGTACTCACGTCGAGGTTGCGGTAATGGAAGAACGCTTCGAGCTTCGGCATCAGGCGCGCCATGAATCGACGATCCTGACAGATACTGTTTCCGCACATGGGTGATGCACCAGACTCGACGTGCTGCGCCAAAAACTCGAGCGTCTGCCGCTCGGCCTCGGCGAGCGTGATCGTACTCGCCCGAACGCGAGCGATGAGACCCGAGCCGCCATGCTGGCGCTGGTTCCACTCGTCCATGCGTGCGAGCGTGGCATCGTCCTGGTGAATGGCGAGTACCGGACCCTCAGCAATGAGTTGCAAAGACGAATCAGTCACCAACGTCGCAATTTCGATGATGGTGTCCGAGTCGGGTTTGAGCCCGGTCATCTCGAGATCGATCCAGATCAGCGCATCGCGACTCGGCATGGTGACGGTCCGTCGTAGGTTCTTTTTAGATTGAGCCGCAGTCTATCAGAGGCTAGAGTGGGCCTACTTTGGAATTCGAAGCGCAAGTTATTGCTGCGTACGGACGTCACGTCCGGGTTCGCGACGACACGGGACGTATCGTTCAAGCTCGGCCGTTCGGCCGCCGCTTGCAGGTGGTCTGCGGTGATCGAGTGCGCTGCAACGAAGACGCCACTCACGCCGAGGTTCACGTCACCGAGATTCTGCCGCGTCGCTCCCTCCTCGCCCGGGCTACGCTGCGCGGCGATGCCGAGCCTGTCGTAGCCAACCTCTCGCTCTTAGTCGCCGTCATGGCACCCGCGCCGATGCCCGATCTCTTCATTATCGACCGTTACCTCTGCGCAGCGTCCTCTGCGGGTATCAAGGCGCTCGTGCTCATCAACAAATGCGACCTTGTACCCGACATCGATCTCTCTGCACTCACCCAATCTTTCGAAACTGCCGGTTATCCGGTGCTTCTCTGCAGCGCCGAGACGGGACAAAAACTCGATGCGCTCAATGAATTTCTTCGCAACGAGACGAGCGTGTTCGTCGGGCAATCGGGCGTCGGAAAATCTTCACTCATCGGCCGACTAATTCCCGACCTCGATCTCGCAACAGGTGAACTCGATCGTGATGCCGAAGGTCGACACACCACGACGAGTTCTTCGTTGCACGATCTGCCGAATGGTGGTCACGTCATCGACTCTCCGGGAGTACGCGACTTCGCTCCGGCCATCGACTCGCTCGAACCTCGCAGCCTCGGGTTTCCAGAAGTTGATCGGCTGTCGATCGCTTGCCGCTTTGCCGACTGTCAGCACCTGCAGGAACCGGGCTGCGCCGTGCGGAGCTCGGCAGAGAGCGATGAGTCCGGGCGCTCGCAAATCGATCCGCGAAGATATGAGAGTTACCGCCGACTGCGGCGCCTGCATGCGGATCTGAAAGCCGCCCAAGGTCCGGGAAGACGACGGAACTAGATCAGCGACTGACGCCCCGCAAGCGCATGGGCGAGCGTTCCGCCGTCGATGTATTCGAGCTCACCACCGATCGGCACACCGTGTGCGATGCGCGTCGCGCGCAAACCGCGGGCTTTAGCGATCTCAGACAAAAAATGCGCCGTCGCCTCGCCCTCCACCGTGGGATTCGTCGCGAGGATCAACTCCTGCACTGCGCCCGAGTCGAGCAGCGCCTCGAGTTCGCGAATACCTAGCTGCTCAGGCCCGACTCCATCGAGCGGCGAGAGATGCCCCATCAATACGAAATAACGGCCACGGTAGCCACCCGATTGCTCGATAGCGACGACATCCGCCGGTGACTCGACGACACAGAGCTGGCTTGCATCGCGCTGCGTCGAACTACAGATGAAACACAACTCACTCTCGGTGAGCATGCGGCATTGTCGACATCGGCCGACCTTGGCGAGCGCGCCCGAGAGCGCTTCGGTCAAGGCTCGCGCCCCGTCGCGACCTTCCTGCAACAAATGGAAGGCCATGCGCTGTGCGGTCTTGGGGCCGACTCCGGGTAGCGTGCGCAACGCATCGATGAGCCGAGCGAGCGCGGGAGTGTGCTTCATCTCGAGGGGTTAACTCAGAACGGCATCTTGAAGCCAGGCGGCAGACGCAGCCCCGACATCAAGGAGGACATGCGCTGTTGGCTTTCGGTCTCGACGCGACGCACTGCGTCGTTGATGGCAGCCGTAACCAAATCTTCGAGCATCTCGCGATCGTCACCGATCACGGTCGGCTCGATCTGCACGCGCTTCACCTCGTGTTTGCCGGTCATCGTGACCTTGACCATACCGCCGCCCGATTCGCCGACGACTTCCATCTGCGCGATCTCTTCTTGCGCCTTTTGCATGTTGCGCTGCAGAGCTTCCGCCTGCTTCATCATATTGCCGAAATTAGCCATCGCTGGTTTTCCTTCAATGCGGTTTGACTGAATCCGTCTTGAGGCTGGCGCCGAACTTTTCTTTGAAGCCGCGCACCGTCGCATCGGACTCGAGCGATCGTCGGGCTTCGTCGAGCTCGGCATCGGCCGCGCGCTGCTCTGCACGAGCGGGTGTTTCGACCGGCGCCTGCGCGAGTTCGATTTCAATACGTACGGTCTCGCCCAGCGCGCGCGACAAGGCCTGCGAAAGCTTGTCGATCAGTGCGGCGGTCTTGAGTAAGGACTGAGCCGGGTCGAGTGTCAGACGAATCAGCCCACCCTCCCGACCCGCGTAGGCGCAGTTCGCCGCCAGCTGCCTCGCGGCGCCGCCGAGCTCGAGCCCCGCAATGACCTCCTGCCACTGCGAGAGATCCAGCGTTCCGCCGATCGAAGCCCGAGAAGGCGCCCGCGCCGGGGCCACGCCTTGAGCCGAACTCGAGGGCGACGACGCGGTCGCCGGGCCGCGCCGGGGCGACGCCTTACCCTCTGCCGTAGCAATACCCCCCGTGGAGCCCCCTGAGGCGCCCGTAGCGCCCGGGGCGAGCCGGAAGGCGACCATGCGCAGTAAGGTCATTTCGAAGCCCGTACGCGGGTCTGGCGCCCAGGCGAGATCACGCCGTCCGAGAATCGCCGTCTGGTAGCAAAGCTGCACGTCTTCCGGGCTCAGCGCAGAAGCAAGCTCCGCGAGCTGCTCCGGCGGATGCAGCTCATCGCCCTCGAACGTAGGCAGCGTCTGCTTGAGCGCGACCCGCACCAGAAGCGTCGAGAGCGCGTCGAGTACATCGCCGTAATCCGGAGCCCACTCATCTAGTGACTGCGCGAAGCGCATGAGCTCGGCGGGGTCGGAGGTACCGAGCAATCGGGCCAACTGAAACACCTGCCTGCGATCGACCGTCGCGAGCATGGCCCGCGCTTCACCCTCGGCGACCTTGCCGCCTCCGAACGCGAGCAATTGGTCGAGCAACGACAAACCATCGCGCATGCTGCCGTCGGCGGCCTCTGCAATGAGACGCACGGCCGCAGGCTCGAAGTCGATGTTCTCGGCCTTAAGGATCACCTTCATGCGATCGGCAATCATCGAGACGGACAAACGCTTGAGATTAAATTGCAGACAGCGCGAGAGCACCGTCACCGGTAATTTTTGAGGATCGGTCGTCGCCAGCAAAAATTTGACGTGCGGTGGCGGCTCTTCGAGGGTTTTTAGCAACGCATTGAAAGAATGCGTCGAGAGCATGTGGACTTCGTCGATGAGGTAAACCTTGTACCGTCCCCGCGTCGGCGCGTACTGCACGTTGTCGAGCAGCTCGCGCGTGTCATCCACCTTTGTACGCGAAGCGGCATCCACCTCGATCAAATCGACGAATCGACCCTCATCGATTTCTCGACAGGTCGCGCAGGTCCCGCAAGGCGAAGAGCTCATGCCCGTCTCGCAGTTAAGACACTTGGCGAGAATGCGCGCGATGGTCGTCTTGCCGACGCCACGTGTGCCGGTGAACAAGAACGCGTGATGCACTCGATTGGTCTCGAGGGCATTCGACAACGCCTGCAGGACGTGCTCCTGCCCGGTGAGTTCATCGAATCGGCGGGGTCGCCATTTTCGCGCGAGTGCGGTGTAGCTCATGCTCGTCCTACTGGAGGCGGCCCGCACCAGCTGGACTCCGGCACCCGACATCGCCGCGACCGTTGCTCCCTTCCGGGCCTGGCGGGGTTAACGGCTGGTCGTCGCGAAGGAACCGGTGCGGGACGCCATTGAGGCCGACAGTTTACACCAGCCGACCGCGCCGAGCTGTCTTCGGAAAAACTTCGTCGCTTCCCCCAGGCGGACCTACTAGCGCTAGAAACACTGTAGACAGAGGCGGCAGACGCAGCACAATCGAGTACGCCCGACCGTGTGCGGGCACAGCCTCGGCAGTCGCAGCGCCGAACTTAAGCCCGAAATTGCCACCCCCGTAGTAGGCCGAATCAGTATTCAGCCTCTCCCGATAAACACCCGCTGCAGGTACGCCGACTCGATACCCGTCGACGGTTCTCGGCGTGAAATTGCTGACTACGATGATCGGTGGGTCATCCTCATTACCGCGACGCATGAAAGCGATGCGGGAACGCTGGCGATCAGCGACTTCAAGCCACTCGAACGAGCGCGGATCAACATCACAGCGGTGCAGCGCCGGCGTCTCGCGAAGCAACCCGTTCAAATCTTGGACTAGGCGCTGAACACCGGCATTCAAGGGCTCAGCGAGCCGCGACCAATCCAGCTCAGCATCGTGGTTCCACTCGAGCTCCTGTGCGAACTCGCACCCCATGAAAAGCAATTTTTTCCCAGGGTGACCGAACATATAGCCGAGATAAGCCCGTAGGTTGGCAAATTTCTGCTCACGATTTTTTGGCATTTTTCCAATCAGTGACCCCTTTCCGTGTACTACTTCGTCGTGAGAGATCGGCAGTACATAATGCTCGCTGAAAGCGTAGAGCAGGCTAAAGGTTATCTCGTCATGGTGGTAGGCACGATGCTCGGGTGATCGAGCGAAGTAGCGCAGCGAGTCGTTCATCCAGCCCATGTTCCATTTGTACGAAAACCCAAGGCCCCCGGCCTCCACAGGCTCCGTCACTTTCGGAAACGCGGTGGACTCCTCAGCGATCATCAGGGTTCCAGGACACTCGGCTGCAACAACCGAATTGAGCTGGCGCAAAAAACCAATCGCCTCAAGATTTTCTCTACCGCCGTTGACGTTCGGCAGCCACTCGCCATCTCGTCGACTGTAATCGCGGTACAGCATCGAGGCGACTGCATCGACACGCATTCCGTCGATACCGTAAGACTCAAGCCAATACAGAGCGCTGCCGATCAGAAAACTTCTGACCTGCGGCTTGGAAAAATCATAGATCAACGTATCCCAGTCTTGGTGCAAACCTTCGCGAGGATCGCTGTACTCGTACAGCGGCTCACCATCGAAGCAGGCCAGTCCATGGGCATCGTTCGGGAAGTGTCCGGGCACCCAGTCAATGAGGACGCCCAGCCCCGCACGGTGACACGCCGATACGAAACGCTCGAAACCAGCGGGCTCACCGTGACGAGAGGTCGGCGCATAAAGCCCAACGGGCTGATAGCCCCACGAGCCGTCGAATGGGTGCTCCGCCGGCGGAAGTAACTCAACATGCGTAAAGCCGAGCTTACTCACGTACGGAACGAGCTCTGCGGCAAGTTCGTCCCAGTCGAGAAATTGCCTATGCGAATTTTTGGGGCGTCGCCACGAAGGCAGGTGAACCTCGTAAATACTCATCGGAGCGTCGATTGCATTAGCCGCCACTCGAGCCGCTGGCCGCTGAACGCGTCCTGTCAGTCGCGACACTACACTTGCTGTACCGGGATACGCCTCAGACCTCCGAGCAAATG
>JBIIHO010000010.1:0-15105 GCA_044235605.1 Steroidobacteraceae bacterium
TCGAGCAACTTCTTGCGCCATAAACACGGTGAACAAACTGAGCAGAATCCCGGCGGGGGAGACGAAATCAAGCGGCATATCCTCTCGAAATTTGAAGCGCTCTGTAAGTAAGACATGGACGATCAAGAGATTGATTCCGCCCACACCAACCCAGTAGCCGACTTGATCTGATTTACGCTCTATAAAGACATCCCTTTCATCCAGCTCTTCCTCGGCGGGATTTCGGGCGAACAGAACACTTCTGATAATGAGTTGTCCGATCGCCGCTATTCCGCAAATCGACCCGTAAGTCCAGAGAAGCGTTACGACGTCTTGATCGATGACCGATGGTCCAAAGGATTGCCCCAAGATCGTTACGCCGTCGGTCAATCGCATCCATAGGAAAAAAATGATGAAGCTCCAGAGAGCGAGCTCGAACCAAGTCCGTTTCTCACGTGCACTCATGTTATAAAAAACCAAATGTAAAAGATGTTCGACATTCTAAGGGCTGGCTCGGATATGTCAAATAAGTTTTACATGACGAGGTAGGGCGTCAGGCGTTGACGCTGCCGGAAGTGATAAAAAGAGCCGTTGAGCTATCATTGCGCCCATGAATGAAGAGACATCGACCTCAGATTTTCCAGATCGACTGAGCGTTGATCCAAACAGTCGTTACTACGACGAGGCGATCCTTGCTCGTCACGTAGGAATACGCTTGGATGGCGTCGAGTTTCACAACGTTGAGGAATACTGCATTTCTCAAGGTTGGATCCGAACGACGATTGGTAATACGGTCGACCGTCGAGGAAAGCCGCTGACGATCACCCGAAAAGGCGTCGTCGAGCCTTTTTTCAAAGACTAAACAATCAACGCCTGTTGATTGCGTCGTACGTCGATAAATCGACCAAGGTCAATTTTTTACTCCGGCGTGTTCACGCTCGCGGGCGCGTACTCGTAGCTTGCGCCGACGCCGAGCGGCAGCTCGAGCCCCCAGAAGACGAGCAGAAACGCCGTCCAGCAAACGATAAAAGTCACTGAGTAGGGCAGCATCAACGCGACTAGCGTCCCGATTCCGGCGCGCTGCACATAGCGCCGACAGAAAACGACAATCAACGGGAAGTAGGGGAGTAGCGGCGTGATGATATTCGTCGAGCTGTCACCAACGCGGTAAGCCGCTTGCGTGAGATCGGGCGATACGCCGAGTTGCATCAACATGGGCACCATAATCGATCCGATGAGCGCCCACTTTGCCGATGCGGAGCCCACCAACAAATTGACAAGACTCGTCAGTAAGACGATTCCGGCAAGCGTCACGCCCAGTGGCAGCGCCGCTTCGCGTAACGCATTCGCTCCCTTGATGGCGATTAGAGCGCCGAGATTTGACTGACCGAATGCGTAAATGAATTGCGCACAAAAGAACGCCATCACGATGTAGTAACCCATTCCAGACATGGCTTTGGTCATACCGGCGATGACATCACGATGCGTCGTGATGCTACCTGCGGCGACGCCATATGCGATGCCGGGAAGCAAGAAGCCAATAAATATGATGGGAACAATCGATTGCATGAGCGGTGCGCCCGAGACGAGTAATAGGCGATCACCATCAGCATTAGCTGCCGCGGCCCAAGGGGTGTCTGCAGGCAGCAAGGTCAATGCGAACAAAATGCCAGCGATAATAGCGACGATTAAGGCGTAGCGTAGTCCGCGCCGTTCTACATCTTGCAAAGGCTCTTGAGTGGGTAAGGTTGTTGGATCGCCATCTACAGTCGTCGCACGTAAACGAGGCTCTATGACGAGATCCGTCAGCGCCCAACCCAGTACGATGATGAGCAGTGAAGAGGCCGTCGTGAAGTAGAAATTATTGAGCGGGTTGACGATGACTGTCGGATCGACCAGGTGCGCTGCTGTCTGTGTCAAGCCGGCGAGTAAGGGGTCGAGGCTGGAGGGCACTCCCATCGTTGCGCTAAATCCGCCTGATACACCCGCGAATGCCGCGGCGATCCCAGCGAGCGGGTGTCGTCCAGCGGCATAGAAAATCACGGCGCCAAGCGGAATAACCAATACGTATCCCGCATCTACGGCAACGTGACTGAGGATGCCTACCGCAATGAGTGCGGGGGTGAGCAACTGACGGGGCGTGACCGCCATCGCCGCTCGTAACATCGCATTGATGAAGCCCGTGTGTTCCGCTACTCCGAGTCCGAGCATGGCGACGAGAACGACCCCGAGAGGCGGAAAACTCGTAAACGTCGATACCATCGTCGCCATGAAAGCGGTTAGCGACTCGCCTGCAAGAAGATTGCGGATCTCTAGTGGCTTTCCACTTCTGGGATCAATTTCGTTAAACGCGATGCCTGATAACAGGGCGCTGACGACCCATGCGATGACCATAAGCAACAAGAAAAGCACCGCGGGATCGGGAAGGCGATTCCCCGCGCGCTCGACGAGATCTAGTACACGGGCTAGTCCTCTGCTCGATGGCTGTTCGGAGTTAGAGGGTGGCGAGGCTGGGTCGATGGACATGGCATTTCTCAGCTGGCATTCACGGGCAGCTGTGAGGTTATGCTACTAACGACTGCGCGATCAATGACTGATTAGAACTGTCTCGACAATCTGGTTGATCAGTTGGTTCCAGCCTTCTGATGACATTTTTTCCCCGGCAACGTCGTCGATGACTTGCCCGAGTGTGTAGGCCTGAACAAAAATCACGACGGATTTCAAATCGAGACTCTTGTTCAGCCAACCCTTTTTCTTCATGGTCAGGAAAATTTCTTCGAATTTCTTATTGAGTCTGGTTTGCTCCTCAGCGAGAAGCTTGGCGAATCTATGGTTTTTCTCGGCATAGGCGATCAGGCGGAGTCTCGAAAAACGAAAGTCCCGACGACCGGACCCTTGGGACGTTTTAGTCAGTTTTTCTATCCCCTTGACCAGTGCTTTCTTGGTCGAAGCGCTGTCCACGAGATCACGTAAATAGTCGATATTTTCTTCTAAAGACTCAGAGAACGCTTCGAGAAGTACCTTCTCAAGCAAGCTCGAAAAATCTTCGAAATGTAAGTAAAGCGTTCCGCGCGCCACATTAGCTTCAGTCAAGACCATGGCGGTCGTGATTTCGCTGGGGTGGTAATCGCTCAACAACCTGCGGACGGCCTCAACAAGACTGTCTTTCGCTGCACTGCTCTTTTTCCGCTTTCGCGGACGTAGAACGCTAAACGAAGCTTTCTTCATAAGCCGAGAGTGTAATCACACAGGCAACAATCGGCCAGTTTCTGCACCAGCGTTCTAGTCTTGTGATGCGGGACGATAACCGAGAGAGCGGTTATTGATCTGAATACTATTGAACTACAGCAGCAGCCCTGTCGGTCAAAGAATTCCACTCAAGACCATCGAACACTCCATACCGATCTTTTTGATTTTTTGACTTGTCTCGAGTCTTGCTTCGATTCCTTCAATTTGGATCTAAAGCGTGAGGGTTCCGTTGAGCACCTTTTTGATAGAGGCGGACGGGGCGTCATTGATGAATTATGGCACCGAGCAGATCGATGACATTCTGTGCGTCAACCGATCGACAGTGACCCTCTTGTCACCGTCATCTCGGGGGTCACGCCACTTGCCTCTGCGATTGACGCCCTAAGAGATCCAAGAGGGATATAACGGGCCTCGAGGAACCCCGCACCACGTGACGGAGAATGCGACGGCCGGTACACCCCCCGGTATACTTCTGTTTAGGAGACTTTCCCCTCATGAAGACGCTTGGCCGAATCGTGCTCAAGGGCCTGCTGACGATTTTGCCGATCAGCCTGACGCTCTATTTTATTTACTGGCTGGGCGTCACGGCCGAGTCCCTGTTGTCGGGACCCCTCAATTGGCTTTTACCGTCGGCGTTTTACAGACCGGGGATGGGTCTCGTAGCTGGCTTTCTCCTGCTCATTATCGTGGGGTTGCTGGTCAACGCTTATGTCGTACGAAGGCTCTTTGAGCTGGGTGAGAATCTTTTGCTGCGGATCCCCGTGGTCAAGACGGTCTTCGCGGCTCTCCGAGATCTCACCAAACTCATTCGGGTGGGAGAAACCGGCGGTGACCTCCAGCGAGTGGTCATGGTGGACTTCGGACCCGGTCGGGTGATCGGCTTCGTCACCCAGGAAAACGCAAGCTTGCCCGGCATTGGAACCGATCGCTCCCTCGTCGCGGTTTATCTCCCGATGAGTTACCAAATTGGTGGCTACACGCTTTATCTGCCTCGCGACCGAATTCAGCCGACGGATCTTTCCGTCGAGGCTGCGATGCGCATCGTATTAACGGGCGGACTACAAGAAAAATGAGAGGTATAGGTCAATGACAAAAGTGGATTACTCGACGCGCGGCAAAATTGCGGTGATCGCGTTTCAGTCTCCTCCGGTAAACAGCTTGGGATTCTCATTACGCCGCGATCTGCTCGCAGCATTGGAGCGCGCCGTTGCGGATGACGCGATTGAGGGAGTTGTTCTCGTCGGATCAAACTCCACGTTCAGCGCGGGTGCCGACATACGCGAATTCGGCGGCACGGAAATGCGTCGCGGCCCCTCACTCTGGACGCTCAATTCTTTTCTCGAGCGCATGGCAAAGCCGGCCGTTGCCGCGATCGAAGGTATGGCTCTCGGCGGTGGGCTTGAACTTGCGATGAGCTGTAACCATCGGGTGGCACTTGCCAGCGCGAAGATTGGACTCCCCGAAGTGAAGCTCGGATTACTTCCCGGAGCGGGAGGTACTCAGCGTCTTCCTCGACTGATCGGCGTTGAGGGGGCGCTAAACGTCATGCTGTCCGGAGAGCCCTTGCCGGTGACGCTCTTCGCGAAATCGCCGCTCTTCGACAAAGTGGTCGAGTCTGACCTAATTGATGCAGCGGTATCGGTTGCCGAAGCGTCGGCTGTCGCACTCAAGTCAGGTAAGGCTTTGCCTCGCGCGCGCGATATGAAAGTCCGCGAGCCCGATCTACAGGCGCTCTGCCAGTTCGCGCGCAACACCGCCAAAGTCGCGTTCAAAGAATATCCCGCCCCGTTATCGATCATCGATGCGGTAAAGTTCGGTGCCGAGAATTCCTTTGATGCCGGTTTGGCAGAAGAGGGCCGTTTATTCAAACAGCTTATGGACGGCCCAGTGTCCGCTGCTCTGCGGCACGTGTTTTTCGCCGAGCGTGCGGCATCGCGTATCGACGATATCCCGCCGGATACCACGCCCCGTGAAGTCAAAAGCGTGGCGATCATCGGCGCAGGCACCATGGGAACTGGGATCGCCATCAATTTCTTGAATGCAGGCATTCCGGTTCGTCTTCTCGAGCTCAACAAGGAAGCGCTCGATCGAGGTGTGACTCGCATTCGCGAGGTTTACGAGAGCCAACTCAAAAAGGGCAAGCTCGACGCGAAGAAGATGGAGTCACGAATGGGGCTGCTGACCCCGGTGCTCGAGTATCCGGCCATCAAGGACGTCGACCTCGTCATTGAGGCCGTCTTCGAGGAGATGAGCGTCAAAGAAAAAGTGTTCCGAACACTCGATGCGACGGTCCGGCAAGGTGCAATTCTCGCCACCAACACGTCGACACTCGACGTCAATCAAATTGCAGGTTTCACTGCCCGCCCGCAGGACGTGATCGGCTTGCACTTTTTTAGCCCGGCCAACGTGATGCGCTTGCTCGAAGTCGTGCGTGGCGCGAAGACGGCACCGGACGTATTAGCGACTGCTATGTCGCTGTCGAAGAAAATCAAGAAGACTGCCGTGGTGTCCGGAGTATGCGATGGGTTCATTGGCAATCGAATGATCCACCACTATTCGGCGCAAGCGATGCAGATGATCAACGAAGGCGCGAGCCCCGAGCAGATCGATCGAGCGGTCGAAAAGTTCGGCTTCGCGATGGGACCATTCCGGATGGGCGATCTGGCGGGTAACGATATTGGTTGGCACATCCGCAAGCGTCAGTACGCCGAAGGGTCTCTCAAAGTCCGGCAGGTCATTGCCGATAAGCTTTGTGAGATGGGGCGTTTCGGACAAAAGACCGGCGCAGGCTGGTACGACTACAAGAAAGGCGATCGCACGGCATACCCCTCCACGGTGGTGAGTGCGATCATCGATGAAGCGCGCAAAACCGCCGGCACACCATTACGCAAACTCGATGATCGCGAGATTGTCGATCGTCTCGTGTACGCGCTCGTCAACGAAGGCGCCCGCATTCTGGAAGAGAAGATCGCTCAGCGCGCCTCGGATATCGATATCGTTTATTTGATGGGCTATGGCTTCCCCATATGGCGGGGTGGCCCGATGCATTACGCCGATTCACAAACGATTTACGAGGTATCGAGGCGGATACAGAGTTTCGCGACCCAACCCGGTGGCGATGCCGAGTTCTGGAAGCCTGCAGCGCTCATTGAGCGTCTGTCATCAGAGGGTCGTTCATTCACGGGAGGTGCCGTATGAGCCGCGCTGCAAAAGGCCGCGAGGCCGTTATCGTTTCTACGGCGCGCACGCCGCTCGCCAAGAGCTGGAAGGGCGCCCTCAATATGACTCATGGCGCGACGATGGGCGCGCATGTCATCAAAGCCGCGGTAGAGCGCGCAGGGATCGATCCTGCATCCATCGATGATGTGATCATGGGCTGTGGCAATCCCGAGGGCGCAACAGGACTCAACATTGCGCGCCAGGCTGCGTTACGCGCGGGTTTGCCGGTTAGCGTTCCGGGGCTGACCGTAGCCCGCTTCTGTTCCTCTGGACTACAGGCCATCGCGCTCGCCGCTCAGCGAGTCATCGCTGACGAAGGTGATGTATTTGTAGCGGGCGGGTTGGAGTCCATCTCGTGTGTTCAGGCAGAGGCCAATCAGCATATGTTGACGGAGGCGTGGCTGCTCAAGAACAAGCCGGCGGTCTACCACACCATGTTGCAGACAGCGGAAACCGTCGCGACGCGGTACGGCATCTCACGCGAACGCCAGGATGAATATGGAGCGCGAAGTCAGCAGCGAGCCTGTGCCGCAAAGTCGGCGGGCTACTTCGACGCGGAGATCGTACCGATTACGGTACGTATGGCGGGTATCGATCAGGGAGCTGGCGGCAAGCTTTATACGCGGGAGATCACGCTCTCCCAAGACGAGGGCTTGCGCGAGGGGACGACCGTCGAAGCAATCGCAAAGATCAAATCTGCTACACCGGGTGGCACGGTCGCAGCGGGAAATGCGAGCCAGTTCTCTGACGGCGCCGGAGCCTGCGTCGTGATGAGCGCGGATGAAGCAGCGCGATGCGGCGCAAAACCGCTTGGCGTATTCCGCGGATTTGCCGTCGCAGGCTGCGAACCGGACGAGATGGGTATCGGGCCGGTATTCGCCGTACCGAAACTACTTAAGCGCGCTGGCGTAAAGCTCGAAGACGTCGGCCTGTGGGAACTGAACGAAGCATTCGCGGTTCAGGTGCTTTATTGCCGCGACCGTCTCGGAATTCCGGACGATCGTTTGAATATCGATGGCGGTGCAATCGCCATCGGACACCCTTACGGCATGAGTGGGCAACGACTCGTTGGGCACGCCTTGATTGCCGGTAAACGACTAGGCGTCAAATATGTCGTGACCACGATGTGTGTGGCCGGTGGCATTGGCGCTGCGGGTCTCTTCGAGGTGCTCTAATGGGCCGTATTCTGGTGGCGTTCATTGTGGCGCTCCTATCCACTATCGCATCACGTCCCATCATGGCTATAGAAATTCCCGAATATCGCGTCATCGAGCAGGAGGGTGCGTACGAGCTTCGCGAATACTCGTCTTACCTAATTGCTGAGACGGAGGTCGAGGCAGGATTCATGAGCGCGGGCAATGTCGCGTTCGGTCGATTATTCCGCTACATCAGTGGAGCCAATACCAGTCAGACCGAAATCGCGATGACGGCGCCGGTCGAGCAGGTGCGCGAAGGTCGCGGTCAAAAAATAGCGATGACGGCACCGGTCGAGCAGGCCAGTGTCGACGGCGTCTACCGCGTGGGTTTCGTCGTCCCCAGAAAGTTTACGAGCGAGACGGTGCCGAAGCCTCTCGATCCCCGCGTTTCGATTCGCGAAGTTCCAGCTCGAACCGTAGCTGTCTGGCGATATTCAGGGCGTTGGACTGAGGAAAACTTCCGTGAGCATGAGCGCGATCTTCGTGCATTGCTCGTACGCAAGGGTCTTCGTGCTGCGCCCGGAGACAGCGCGATTATCGCGCGTTACGACGCGCCGTTCATGCCGTGGTTTATGCGCCGTAACGAAGTGCTCATTCCATTGGCGATAGGCGAGACAAGCCAATGAGCGACCTCAAAAGCCTTCGGCCGCTTGAGGGATTAGATCGTCGGGGATTCATGACTGCGGCGCTCGTCGGTGGTTTTGCCGCTGCAGCGCTCCCGATCAGTGCCACCACGATCACCACAGACACGTCGGGCCTCGAGGCAGGTGAGACCCGAATTCCTGTGAGCGACGGAGCGCTACCGGCTTACTTCGCGCGTCCGGCGGCAGGGAAGAGCTTTCCTATAGTGCTGGTGGTGCAAGAAATCTTTGGTGTTCATGAGCACATTAGGGATGTTTGTCGGCGTTTCGCAAAGTGCGGTGCGCTTGCGATCGCGCCAGAGTTGTTTGCAAGGCAGGGAAATCCAGCGGTGGTCCCGGATATCCAAACCTTGATGCGCGAGATCGTTTCGAAAGTACCCGATCAACAGGTGATGGGCGATCTCGATGCGTCGGTGAAGTGGGCTCGTGGTGAACGGGGCGCTGGAAAAGTCGGAATCACAGGGTTCTGTTGGGGTGGTCGGATCACTTGGCTCTACTCTGCGCACTCGTCGGAAACAGCGGCCGGCGTTGCGTGGTACGGGCGCGTGGTAGGCCAGCCGAGCGTGCTTCAGCCGAAGCATCCCGTGGATGTTGCCGCCTCACTTAAGGCGCCAGTGCTCGGAATTTATGCTGGTCGCGATGGCGGAATTCCTATGGCTTCCGTCGAGCGTATGACTGCTGCGCTTGCTGACCCCGCATCATCGATCGCGGCTAAAGTGTCGCGCATCGATGTGTATCCCGAGGCTCAGCACGGTTTTTATGCCGACTATCGCGCTTCGTATCGTGCCCAAGATGCGGAGCCCGCGTTCCGCAGTGCATTAGATTGGTTTATCCGGAACGGACTCGATCTTCAACCGCCGGATCGCTTGGCGGCCCAGCCGAGCTGAGTCAACTCCGCGACCAAAAGATCGCGGTGATCACCCTGGATTTCGATGACACCGTTGCGGACCGTGCCTCCGCTCCCGCAGCGTTTCTTGAATTTTTTTGCGAGATCATCGAGTGCCGAGGGCGAAAGTGGCAGGCCGGATACTACGGTTACGCCTTTGCCCCCACGCCCTTGGGTTTCTCGCCCAACGCGGACCATCGCCTCTTTGCCGCCTGATTTATGAGGTGCGACGAGGGCGCCAGCAAGCGCCTTGCGTTTGGCATCAATGTTCATGGTCTGAAGTCTAGGCAAAGACTTGGGTTTCGACAAAGGGTGTCCGGGCTAGAATAGGTTCATGAAACGCTTGTACGCCCTAATGGGTTTTGCGCTCCTCGCGCTGTCGACGACTACGGCTCTTGCTGAAAATACGAGGGCCCCCGATCTCGACTCTGAATTGAACGACCTGCTCGAGTCGGTCGTCGGTCGTTATTCGGGCGAGGTGGTAGATCCGACGGATGAGTTCGGTGTTCGCCGGATCATGTTGCATCACAAGATCGTCAGGATCGATTTGCCGAACTTCGGCGAGTATGTGCTCCACCACCAGATTTCGCGTGATGGACTCGATTCGGAGTCACCCTGGCAACAAAAAATTTATGTCTTCGATCAAGATTCGAAGCGTCGAAATAACACCATGCGGACGTTCGTGATCCCCCTAGAACTCGGGCTCGCTAACTTTGAAGGGGATCCCGTCAAATTCCAGAAGCTGGCGTCGGTAAGCTCTCCTTTAGCGGCAGGGCTCCAGGGATTTCCGGACGGATGCAAAATCACTTGGTCGCGCGAAGCGGACTCGATCTTCGTTGCGCGTGGCGGACGAGAGAAGTGCCGTTACGAAAGTTTGGCGTTCCGCCAACGAGTCTCGGCCTCGCTGACATATCGAGTCACGTCTAAAAGCTTCGGTATCGAAGAACAATTCTTTGGCGCCAACGGCAAACCACTATTTCCACAAAGAGGCTTGCTCACCGTGGCTCGTAAGCCTTCGACGGTCGCCGCCGTTCTTGCAGCCTCGAAGCCCGAGGAATGGCGCCGACTCGATCCGGAACGCACAATCTACATGGATCTTGATTCAGGCCGCGTGGTTCTCGAACTGTCACCGACCTTCGCTCCTCGACATGTCGAAAATATTCGCGCGCTTGCACGATCAGGTTGGTTCGACGGCCTCAGCATCAACCGTGTTCAGGACAACTTCGTGACTCAATGGGGAGATCCCGAGGGTAAAAAACCTATCGTCGGCGCAGCGAGTCGTTTACCGGCTGAGTTCGAGCGATCTTGGACACCTGATATCGCTTTTAGTGCCTTGCCCGATGGCGACGTCTTCGCGCCAGAAGCAGGCTTCGTCGAAGGATTCTGGGCCGCAGGCGATCGCAAGACTAATCGTATTTGGCTCGCGCACTGTTACGGCACGCTCGGTGTGGGTCGAGATACCGCGGCCGATTCAGGTAGTGGTGCAGAGTTGTACGTCGTCATCGGCCATGCGCCACGCCAACTCGATCGTAATATCACGGTGGTAGGACGAGCTGTGAGTGGAATGGAGCTACTCGCATCGTTGCCACGCGGAACCGAAGCATTGGGGTTTTATAAAACCGCTGCCGAAAGAACGCCAATTAGACGATTTCGCCTGGCGGCCGATGTTCCTGCCGAGGAGCGCACGGAACTCGAATTACTTCGAACCGACTCAGATAGCTTCGCTGAGGTCGTGGAAGCGCGTCGTAATCGACGTGACGAGTGGTACAAAGTACCTGCCGGGCAAATCGATTTGTGTAGCGCGCCTCTTCCAGTGCGGCGCGTTACTCCTTCCGCAACCGTGCCGAACGGCCGAGGCGGCTGATGCCGAGTGCGCCGCTGCGGACGACTTCCAAAATCTGAGCGCCCTTCGCGAGATCAGCGACGAACTTGTCGATCTCCGATTCATTCGCTGTGAGCTCTACGATGAATCCTTCACTGGCCGGATCGATGACTCGCCCTCCGGCGCGAACGACATAACCTCGTACGGCATCGGCTTGTTCGGGTCTCACCTTGAGTTTGAGTAGTACAAGCTCCCGCTCAATGTGTTCGCCTTGCGTCATGTCCTCTACCGACACGATATCGATGAGCTTGTTGAGCTGACTCACGATCTGCTGAATGACGGAGTCCGACCCCCGAGTGACGAGAGTGATACGAGAGACGGTGGGGTCATCGGTCGGCGCAACCGACAAGGACTCGATGTTATAGCCCCGCGTCGAAAAAAGTCCCGCAACCCGCGTGAGGGCTCCGGCTTCGTTTTGAAGATTGATGGCGATGATATGGCGCATGACGTTTAGAGCATATTGCACGGGACGATCGAACTGGTAGTCTGATTAACTTCCCGCCCGTAAGTTGGTTGTTCCCCATGTCACAAATACCCACGACTCATCCGCGAGCCGGCTCGACCATGTCTGGGGCTGAAATGATCGTGCAGGTACTCGCCGACGAAGGAACGACCGCTATTTTCGGATATTCGGGTGGCGCGATCCTTCCTACCTATGATGCCGTCTTTTTGTATAACCAAGCACAGGTAGAGCGCGGTCAAGCGCAGATGCCCTTGATCGTGCCGGCAAACGAGCAAGGCGCGGGCTTCATGGCTGCTGGTTACGCTCGCGCCAGCGGAAAAGTCGGTGTCTGTCTCGTGACATCTGGGCCGGGTGCAACCAATACCGTCACGCCGGTGCGCGACTCAATGGCCGATTCGATCCCCATGATCGTGATCTGCGGACAGGTGCCGACGGCCGCTATCGGTACCGACGCCTTTCAGGAGGCTCCCGTACCGGCCATCATGGGCTCAGTCGCGAAACACATATTTTTGGTCACCGATCCGACCAAGCTCGAAGCTACGATCCGAACTGCCTTTGAAATTGCGAGGACAGGGCGTCCAGGGCCCGTCGTCATCGACGTCCCCAAAGATGTACAGAACTGGGCCGGGGTCTTCAAAGGCGAGGGTGTACTGCCCATACCGGGATATCGGAAACGTCTCTTTGCAACGGCTCACGCGGGTATCGAGGAAGATGAGGCGGCCGAATTCTTTTCGATGCTCTCAGCCTCAAAGCGACCGCTGCTCTATGCCGGTGGCGGCACGATCAACGCGGACGCCTCTACCGCACTCACCGAGTTTGCTACGACCTTCGGAGTTCCCGTCGTTACGACATTAATGGGGATCGGCGCATTCGACACGACACATCCCTTGTCCATGAGCATGCTCGGTATGCATGGCGCTGCCTTTGCGAACTATGCCGTCGAGGATTGCGACATGCTGATCGCCGTGGGCTCGCGATTCGACGATCGAGTAGCCGGCGTACCGTCACGCTTTGCGCCGAAGGCCAAAAAAATCGCGCACCTCGATATTGATCGCGCTGAGATCAACAAAGTGAAGCGGGTCGACTGGAGCCACGTCGGTCAGCTACGCGATGCGTTGGAGTCGCTTACACGATACGGCCAAGCGACCGGATTTCGCGCTGATTTTTCCGCATGGCAC
The DNA here is from genome assembly GCA_044235605.1 of Steroidobacteraceae bacterium. Classification (GTDB taxonomy): domain Bacteria; phylum Pseudomonadota; class Gammaproteobacteria; order Steroidobacterales; family Steroidobacteraceae; genus UBA964. The sequence continues at coordinate 12,694 of JBIIHO010000010.1, forward strand.
CAGGAAATCGCCGTTCTCCGTCGTACGCACGCCATGAACTACGATCGTGACAGCGAGTTCATCCAGCCTTACTACGTTATCGAAGAAATAAACCGACGGACTTGTGGTGAGGCGATCATCTCGACGGGCGTGGGTCAGCACCAGATGTGGGCGGCACAGTATTTCGACTTCCGTAAACCGCGCCTTTGGCTCACCTCTGGATCCATGGGTACGATGGGATTTGGTCTGCCGGCAGCGATCGGTGCGCAATTTGCTAACCCCAGCGCTCTTGTCATCGATATCGATGGAGACGCTTCAATCCGAATGAATTTCGGTGAACTCGAAACCGTCACGACCTACGATTTACCGATCAAAGTGGTAGTCCTCAATAATTTCGGCGATGGCATGGTCAAGCAGTGGCAGAAGCTCTTCTTCAAAGGACGCATGTCGGCAAGCGATAAGTCATTGCATAAAAAAGATTTTGTCAAAGCGGCACAGGCGGACGGTTTCGGGTACGCCGTTCGACTCGACAAGAAATCGGATGTGCCGCGAGTAATCGAGGAGTTCATTCGATATCCCGGCCCCGCATTTTTGGAAGTCATCATTGACCCTGATGCCGGTGTCTATCCGATGGTGGGTCCGGGCCAATCCTACGACGCGATGATCACCGGCGATTTCATTGTCGCCAGGCACGCTGTTAAAGACGTCGAGGCACCGGGCCCATCAGAAATGTTCTGACCCGATCAGCGCACTCTGGTGGCGTCACCCGGCTTCGAGCAGACGAAATCCGGCGGGCGCGTCGAGCGCAACCGATTTAATCAGTGCGAAAACTTCGAGGCCTGTAACGAGACACATGGATCTCACGGCGGCAGGCGTGACTGCTGCGAGTAGTCTTTGTGTACCGAGCTCGATCTCGATAAGAACTGTCCCATCGCCGCGGTCTCGAATGCGCCCGAGCTTGCCTCGCAATACGTTACGTACCGACAGGCCTAAGGGCACTTGGGTAGCGATGATTACCTCGTTAGCGGGAACGTAGGCACGAAATAACTCTCCCGGCTGCGCAGGGCTCGAGGGTAGATAAACACGCTGACCGTCGAGATCCGCTTCGATACCGGAATCTTCCGATTGACTCGAAAGACGTCTCAGAGAAAGCAGGCTGCCGGTATCGTTTCTCACTGACAGGAGAGGAGTGTCTGACCGCCCCAGTAGGTCTTGGACCTTTCCGCTCGCGACTACCGAGCCAGACTCCAGCAGGACGAGGTTGTCGGCAAGGCGAAGGACCTCCGCAAGACTATGAGTGACGTGGATCGATGGGATTGAAAAATCCTGCTTGATGCGTTCGAGCAGTCCTAAGATCTCGTTTTTTCTCGAAGCATCGAGTGCCACGAGCGGTTCGTCGAGTAACAAGAGTGCTGGATTGGCGAGCAGCGCGCGCCCTAAAGCGACGCGTTGGCGCTCACCACCCGAAAGTTGGCGCGGCCAGCGGTCGAGCAATGAGTGAAGACCGAGCGTATCGATGACCTGCGTACGTGATGGACCGTGCCGATGCTTAGATCGACGCGCGCCGAAATCGAGGTTTTTAGATACCGAAAGATGAGGGAAGAGTAATCCGTCCTGCGGAACCCAGCCCGTAGCACGTCGTTCGGGTGGTAGATCGATTCCACGCTCGATATCGATCAAAACGCGATCGCCGATGGTGATGCGTCCTCGATCGGCTCGAAGGGATCCATTGATGAGATCGAGTAGAGTGGATTTCCCCGAGCCCGAGGCGCCGAAGACCGCCGTACAACCATTAATCGGCGCCTCAAATCGTAAATCGAGTAGGAAATCTCCTCTTTTCAGTGAGACATCGACGGAGATCACGGGCGGCTGCTCCAGCGCTGTGCACGTCGGCCGAGCCACTCGGCAGCAAGCAAGGCGAGTAGGGCAATCGTCATCGAAATCGCCGCGAGCTTCATGGCGACGGTTTCGCCACCCGGCGTTTGCAGTGCACCGTAGATAGCAAGCGCTAGAGTTTGTGTTTCACCAGGAACATTCGCTGCAAACGTAATCACTGCACCGAACTCGCCGAGGCAGATTGCGAATCCGAGCACGGCCGCAGCCGAGATCCCGGGTAATGCCAAGGGCAAAGTAACCGAAAAGAAGCGATCAAGCGCATTCGCTCCGAGACAGCGTGCGGCCAGCTCCAAACGTGGATCGATAGACTCGAGCGACAGCCGGATGGTACGGATCATGATGGGTAGCGCCACGATTCCGGCCGCGAGAGCTGCACCGTTGGTCGTGAACACCAGCCGCATATCAAAGTTCGAGTCGAGCCATCGGCCGATAGGGCCTTGAACCCCAAAGATTAAAAGTAGGGCGTAACCGACGACGACTGGTGGAAGAACAAGCGGTGAGTGTACGAGCGCATCGAGCAGCGCACGCCCTGGAAAT
>JBIIHO010000151.1:0-4751 GCA_044235605.1 Steroidobacteraceae bacterium
ACATGACCGATCTCGAGACGGCCATCGGGTATTCGACCAAAATCGCCATTGAAGAGGGCGTCGAGCGGTTCGTGGCCTGGTTCCGCGATTATCAGGGGTCAACGGCGACCAATCGCCTATAATCGCGGGATGACTTCGCCCGCGATGCAGGTCCCGCTGCTCGACCTGAAGCCCCAATACCGGGCGCTCAAATCCGAGATCATGGCCGCGCTCGAGCAGGTCTGCGATTCGCAGGCCTTCATCCTCGGGCCCTCCGTGAAGCAACTCGAGACGGGCGTCGCCGCCTATAGCGGCTGCACCCATGGAATCGGTATGTCCTCGGGCACCGACGCCCTCCTTGCTGCCCTTATGGCGCTCGACATCGGGCCGGGCGATGGTGTGCTGACGACGCCCTACACGTTCTTCGCGACCGCTGGGACCATCTCGCGCGTCGGCGCGCGGCCGGTGTTCGTCGATATCGACCCGGCGACCTACAACCTCTCGGTACCCGCGCTCGAGCGCTGCGTCAAGCAGGATTGCGCGCGTCAGGTTGGCAAGCTCGTCCATCGCGCCTCGGGCGTGACGATCAAGGCAATCATGCCCGTGCACCTCTACGGCCAGATGGTCGACATGACGCCGCTCATGGCGTTCGCCAAAGAATTCGGTCTTCGGGTGATCGAAGATGCGGCCCAGGCCATCGGCGCTGCCGATGGAGAAGGTCGGCGTGCCTGCAGCATCGGCGACATTGGGTGTTTGAGTTTCTTTCCGACCAAGAACCTCGGTGCCTTCGGCGATGCGGGCATGTGCGTTACGAACGACCCCGCGCTCGCCGCGAAGCTCGCCATGATCCGCGTGCACGGCATGGAGCCCAAGTATTACCACCAGCTCGTCGGCGGGAACTTTCGCATCGACGAAATTCAAGCGGCAGTGCTCGTGATCAAGCTCAAGCATCTCGACGCCTGGAGTCGAGCTCGGCAGGAGAATGCCTGCTTTTATTTTGGCGCCTTCGATAAAGCGGGTCTCAAACGCGTGCTGACGCTGCCTGCGGCATTACCGGGCGCGCGTCATATCTACAATCAGTTCATCGTTCGCTCACCCAAGCGCGATGCGCTACGTACGCACCTCGCCTCGAAGGGCGTGGGGAGCGAGATCTACTACCCCGTGCCGCTGCATCGGCAGCAGTGCTTCGCTTCGCTCGGCTATGCTGAGGGCGCATTCCCGGAAAGCGAGCGCGCCGCTGCCGAGACGCTGGCGCTGCCGATCTTCCCGGAGCTCTCGCGCGAGCAGCTGCAGTACGTGGTCGACGTAATCGCCGAGTTCCACGGATGATCGGACCGGATACCGCGGCCTGGAGGACGCTCACGCGCCTTGCGGGGCAGGGCGCGGGGCAAGATGTCGCCGCCGCGTTTCGGTCTGATCCGACTCGAGAGAGCCGATATACCCGTGAGGCGGCGGGAATCCTGCTCGATCTCTCGCATCAGCGCATCGACGCGGAAATCTTTGAAGCCCTGATCGCACTCGCGAAAGAAGTCGATCTGAAAGCAGCCTTCGCGGCGATGTTCCGGGGCGAGGCCATCAACGTCACCGAGGGTCGTGCGGCATTGCATGCGGCACTGCGCCAGAACTCAGGGGATGGCGTGGGCGTCGCCGAGATCGAGCGTGCCGTACTCACGGAGCGCGAGCGTCTGCTCGGCTTCGCCGAGAAAATCCGCCGCGAGGGGCGCTACGACACCATCATCAACATTGGCATCGGCGGCTCCGATCTCGGGCCCGCGATGGCGACCGCCGCGCTAAAAGGCTTTACGAAGCGCTCCCCACGTGTGCGATTCGTCTCGAATGTGGATGCCGTTGCGCTGCACGATGCGCTCGAAGAGTCGGATCCGAAACGTACGCTCTTCATCATCTGTTCGAAGACCTTCACGACCCAAGAGACGCTCGCTAACGCCGAGCGCGCGAAGGCCTGGCTCAAGGCGCATCTTGGCGCGGCCGATGTCTCCACGCATTTTGCGGCCGTTTCGGTGAACGCCAAGGCGATGGACGCGTTCGGCGTGCATCCCGACCAGCGGTTCATGATGTGGGACTGGGTCGGGGGTCGTTACTCGGTGTGGTCGTCGATCGGGCTCGCGCTCGCCATAGCCATCGGCCGTGAGAATTTTTTGAAGTTCCTCGCAGGAGCTCGGGCGATGGACCGGCATGTGCTCGAAGCGCCGCTCGAAAAAAACCTGCCAGCGCTCTTTGCGCTCGTCGGCATCTGGAATATCAACTTCCAGAAGATCCCGACGCTCGCGGTGCTTCCCTACACCGACCGGCTCTCACGGTTCTCCGCGTTCTTGCAGCAACTCGAGATGGAGAGCAACGGTAAGAGCGTGCAGCGAGGTGGTTCGCCCGTGCGCTGCGAAACCGCGCCCGTCATCTGGGGTGAGCCCGGGAACAATGCGCAACACTCGTTTTTTCAGCTACTGCATCAGGGTCGGTTGCTCGCCGCGCTCGATCTCATTTTCGTGAAGCGATCTCCCGTGGGTGACGCAGAGGCCGCGATGCTCGCACTCGCGAACGGTCTCGCACAGCTCGAGACGTTCACAATCGGCCAGGGCGGCGATGCGCATCGCGTTCATCCGGGCTCGCGCCCGGCGTCGGTGATCGCACTTGATGAATTGATTCCAGAGACACTGGGCGCATTGATCGCGCTCTACGAGCATAAGGTCTACGCCCAGAGCGTGATCTGGGGGATCAACGCGTTCGACCAATTTGGCGTCGAGCTCGGGAAAAAGATCTGCCACGCGACGCTCTCGGCTCTAGAACAACATCGCGAATCCGATACGTCTCTTGTGTCAGTGCGTGAGAGAATGCGACAACTTGGAAGGGTGAAGTGAAGACGTCATTTTTTTCGTTAGCAGTTGTTGTCGTATTGACTCTCAGTCCCTCGTTGTTTGCGCAGACGAACGACTTCGGCGTCGGTGGCGTGCTCGACGTGCCTACAGCTCGTAGCCCCGATGAAAATACGTTTAGCGCAACAATTTCCCGTAAGGATGCCGCGGATATTTATGCTCTCTCGTATCAGCTTTTACCCCGTTTAGAGGGGAGTTTTCGGTATACGATTTTCAATGCGCGCCTGAAGTCGAAAATTCCGGGTGTGCAATGTGCATCTAACGTATTCGATATCTGCGATGGCTTAAGAGATCGCAGTTTTGAGGTCAAGTACCGCCTGATTACTGAGTCCGATTACCTACCTGCAGTGCAAGTTGGGATTCGCGATCTCTTGGGAACAGGTGCATGGGGTGGCGAGTATCTGGTAGCGAGTAAGCGTCTCGGTAATCTCGATCTCTCTGCGGGAATCGGATGGGGTCGTTTTGCCGAGCGATCTATTTCTCGAAATCCGCTCAGATACGTTAGTGAAGAGTTTGCTAACCGCGATACGTCATTCGGTCTCGGCGGCGAGTTCTCTCTCAAGAGTTACTTTCGAGGTCCCAACATCGGCGCATTCGGGTCGGTCCGCTATTCCATTCCCGAGTGGCGGATTGATCTGCTTGCCGCGTATAACAGCGACAGCTACGCCCGCGAGCGAGGTTTTGGCACATTCGACGGCGAGGTCTCGGCGCTGAGTTATGGAATCGAGTGGGAAGCGACACCGGGTGTCCGTCTCACCGTGAGCAAACAGCAAAACGATAGTCTTGCACTCAAGATTTCGGCATCTCTTGACACAGGCGTCGTCTCGCCAAAGAAACCACCGAACGGGTTCGGGGCAGAAGGTCTACCTGCGCGGATCAACAATCGAGACCGCGAGTTCGGATGGTTCCCGCGCATGGCCGGCGATGCTGAAGCCTCGGGCGTCTTGCTGAGAGCATTACAGGAGAACGAAGCGGGGACGCTGCGACTGCGCTATAGCAACATGGCGTATCAAGTCGAGGCGGATGCGGTCGATCGTGTGATGGATCTCATCGATCTTTATGCGCCGCGCTCGATTCAGACCGTCGAGCTTGTGGGTGATTCTCTCGGTATGCCGACCCACACCATCCGTATCGAGCGTCCGAACCGAGACAAACAACTTGCTGCGGTCGTGCCTCCTACGATTAGCATCGACCGTCCGATCGAGATTGAGAGACCGAGCCAGATCAGAAAGTTCCGCTATCCCAACGGCCAGTTCAGTGCGGGTATCACGGCACGCACGTATCTGTTCGATCCGGATGCGCCGCTGTTGTACCAGACTTCTCTCAATATTCGAGGCGTAGCTGATTTTGGGGGCGGCTGGAGCGTCGATGGTGGGTGGGTGCAAAGCCTCGTCAGTCAGTTCGATCGTATCGCGCGTGACGGTAACTCTGCGCTACCGCCGGTTCGTACTGACCTCAAGCGCTATCTGCAAGAAGGCAAGAGTGGCATCGATCAACTCACCCTAGTTAAGCGTGGTAAGTTGGGGCGCGATTTTTATTACCAGGCTTATGGTGGCATTCTCGAAGAAATGTTCTCCGGCGTCGGGGGCGAAGTGCTCTGGCGCCGGGTCGATAAACCCTATGCCGTAGGTCTCAACGTCATCGCCGTTCAACAGCGCGAGTTCGATAAGATGTTTGGGCTCAGAGATTACAAAACCCTCACCGGGCATCTTAGTGTTTATTGGGCGACGGGTTTTCATGGTATGGACGTCGCCGTGCACGCAGGGCGTTATCTCGCCAAAGACGTCGGTGCGACGCTCGAGATTCAGAAGCGGTTTGCGAATGGCTGGTCGCTCGGCGCGTTTGCCACGCTCACGGACGTGCCGTTCGAAGTCTTCGGTGAGG
>JBIIHO010000152.1:0-4711 GCA_044235605.1 Steroidobacteraceae bacterium
CCATGCGGCCACCCTAGATGCCTCCTGCCCGGTCTCCTCCGCCCGAACGAGCCGGGTGACGTCCCGCCCGGAAAGCTCGATCCGCCCCTCGCCGTCCGGCCCAACCCCGAACACCACATCCATCGCTCGCGCCAGTGCCACGTGTCCGCCCACGTCGTCGGCCTCGAGCCCGGAGAGCTGCCCGGAGACCGCGACCAAACGGTAAAGCGCCCCGCTATCGAGCAGATGCCAATCCAGTCGTTGAGCCAAGCGTCGACAGACGGTCCCCTTCCCAGAACCGGAGGGACCGTCGACCGCCACCACCGGCACGTCGGGACGATCCGGCACGTCGGGACGATAAGGGGTCGACGCCAAGGCTCAACTCCTCGAAAACGGTTGATATTCCCGGATACTCAAACCGCATTCTCCGGCAAGCGCCGCGAAACCCGGGAAGGAGGTCGCGACATTCCTAGTATCCAGAATTTCGATATCCCCGGCCGCCTGAAGCGAGGCCACGGCAAAAGACATGGCAACTCGATGGTCCCCATGACTGTCGACCCGGCCGGCTTTGAACACAGGCCCGGGACCGGCCCGTCCCTCGAGACGCATACCATCGGCCAGTAATCGATGCGGAACGCTCAACGCTGTAAGCCCCTCCGACATCGTCGCAAGCCGATCGCTTTCTTTGACGCGGAGTTCTTCGGCGCCTCGCAAAAGCGACGTCCCTTCCGCACAGGCTGCAGCAATGAAAAACACCGGGAACTCATCGATGGCCAAAGGGACGAGCTCGAGAGGGACTTCTATTCCGCGCAGTTTGGACGGACGAACCAACAGATCGGCGGTGGGCTCCGGACCTCGAGTACCGAGGTTAGACACCGTGATATTGGCGCCCATCAAGCGAAGAATGTCCAGAAGCCCTGTTCGAGTCGGGTTCATCCCCACGCCTCGCAGTTCGATCGCACCCTCCTCGGCAATGCAACCGGCCACCAGAAAAAACCCAGCGGAAGAAAAATCGCCGGGGACGCTAACGTGGGTACCGCGAAGACGCTGACCGCCCTGCAGGCTGACCGTCAGCCCCTCGCGCCGAAGCGCCACACCAAAACACTCGAGCATTCGTTCCGTATGGTCGCGAGTGGGCGAAGGTTCGGTGATCTGTGTGACACCCGATCCTCGAAGCGCCGCGAGTATCACCGCCGATTTCACCTGCGCACTGGCCATCGGCATCTTGAAGTCGATGCCATGCAGGTCGGGAGTGCCTCGAATAACCACAGGCGGCTTGCCATCTCGTGTTTCGATGTGTGCCCCCATCAAACGCAGTGGCGAAGCGGCACGCTCCATCGGGCGCCGCATCAAAGATTGATCGCCGACGAGAATCGAATCAAATTTTTGACTTGCGAGTAGGCCCATGAATAGACGCATCGCGGTGCCCGCATTACCCATGTCGAGGGGTTGCGCCGCCGCCTGAAGCCCGTCGATTCCGACCCCCTGAACACGAACGCGAGAATTACCCGATTGCTCGATCGTGACGCCGAGCGCGCGCAACGCTTTTAGCGTGGCGAGACAGTCCTCACTCTCAAGGAACCCCTCAACGGTCGTCTCGCCGTCGGCGATCCCTCCGAACATCAAGGCACGGTGCGAGACCGACTTATCACCCGGCACGCGAATGGCTCCCCCGATCGTCCGACCGGGAGACACGACCCATCGATCTGAGGGTAAAGCGGTCACAACACCGCGCGTGGATAGGAGCCCAAAATACGAAACAAAGAGGCGCGCGCCTTCAGCCCGACCAACGCTCTAGAGAGCGCTGGATCCTCGCGATGCCCCTCAAGATCCATGAAAAATACGTAGTCCCACTTGCGGCGCTGTGACGGGCGCGACTCGATACGCGTGAGGCTGACGCGATTTTTGGCCAGCGGCTCAAGAAGGCGATGCAGTGCGCCGGGGGATTCGGTGTGCCCGGTAGAGACGAGCAGCGTCGTACGATCGTTGCCACTGGGCCCGAACATTCGTCGACCGATCACCAGGAACCGCGTCGTGTTGTCAGGTCGATCCTCGATGTCGGCGGACAAAATAGTCAGCCCATAAACATCGGCTGCCGTCTCGCCGGCGATCGCGGCCGTACCCTTTTCGTCACGCGCGCGACGAGCAGCCTCGGCATTACTCGACTCTGCGATCAATTCGACATCCGGCAAGGTTTCTTTGAGCCATTGCCGACACTGCGCGAGCGATTGCGGATGACTGCAGATGCGCTTGATCTCACGAAGGCTGCGCATCTTACCCATGATGTTTTGACGAATGCGCATTTCGACCTCGCCGCAGATATGCAACGGCGATGTCAGAAAGCGATCTAGGGTGTGATTGACGCTACCCTCTGTGGAATTCTCGATGGGCACGACACCGAAGTCGGCATGGCCGGCCTCCACTTCGTGAAACACCTCATCGATGGTCGACAGCGCCAACGCACGAGCAGAGTGGCCGAAGTGCTTGTAGACGGCCGCCTGAGAAAACGTGCCCTCGGGGCCGAGGAATCCCACCTTCAGCGGTTCCTCCTGCGCGAGACAGGCGGACATGATCTCCCTGAATAAGCGCACGACCTCTTCGTCTCGAAGCGCCCCGGTCGAACGCGCCGCGGCGTTACGTTCGAGTGCCATGCGCAGTACCTGTGCCTCGCGCTCGGGCCGGTAGAAGTCGACAAGCCTTCCCTGCTTGCCCTTCGAAATGCCTACCTTGCGCGCGAGCCGTGCCCGCTCGTTGATCAAGTCGTGTAAACGACGATCGACCTCATCGATTCGGTTTCGCAGCGCGGCGATACCACCCGGAGCCTCGATCTTCCGTGGGCTCTTGGAAACGGTTTTTTTGCGTCGACGGGCCATTGGGTCTTTCCGCGAAATCAAAGGGCTCGAGCAGAGAGTACGCCGTCGATCGCTCGAATGCGATCGAGTAACGCACGGTCCACCGTGCCCTCGACATCGATGAGCGTATAGGCGACCTCGCCGCGCGACTTATTCAGGAGCTCCGAAATATTGATGCCCGCCCCGGCGAGCAAGGTGGACATTTGACCCACCATGTTGGGGACGTTGCTATTGGCTACCGCAATACGTGCGGTGCCCGGGATACGCGGCAGATTAGCGTCGGGGAAATTTACGCTGTGGCGGATATTCCCGTTCTCTAGGAAATCGCGCAGCGTGTCTGCCGCCATCACCGCACAGTTCTCCTCCGCCTCTCCGGTCGATGCGCCGAGATGCGGTAATGCAACGACCTTACGGTGACCCTTCAAAGCATTCTTTGGAAAGTCGCAAACATAGGCATGCAGGTGACCCGCATCGAGCGCTGAGATCACCGCGGACTCATCGACGATCGGCGCACGAGAGAAATTGAGCAGTACGCCGCCCTTGGGCATCAGTTTGATACGACTCGAATTGACCAGCCCTCGAGTTGCATCGACGAGCGGCACGTGTAACGAGATGAACTGACTGCGCGCGAAGAGGTCATCGAGCGATACGGCCTGCTCGATAGACGAAGACAACTGCCAGGCCCGCTGCACCGTGATTTGCGGGTCATAACCCACAACACGCATCCCGAGCCGTTCGGCGACGTTTGCCACCTCTACGCCGATCGCACCCAGTCCAATGACACCGAGCGTGCGCCCCGGCAGCTCGAAGCCCGCGAAGTCTTTTTTTCCTTTCTCGGTCGCTTCGTCGATGGCTTTGTCATCACCCGAGAGAGAACGCGCAAAATCCCATGCCTGCACGATGTTCCGAGCGGCCAAAAACAACCCAGCCACGACGAGCTCCTTGACTGCGTTGGCGTTGGCCCCCGGCGAATTGAAAACCGGGATGCCACGTTTCGTTAAGGCGGCCACCGGAACGTTGTTGGTCCCGGCGCCGGCTCGCGCGACCGCAAGCACAGAGGTCGTAATGGGCATGGCGTGCATGTCCGCAGACCGCACCAAAATGGCGTCGGGCTCCGAAATCGCCGATGCCACTTCGTATCGGTCTCGAGGCAGGCGCTCGAGTCCACGCAGACTGATGTTGTTCAGCGTCTGAATGCGGTAGGCCATACTCGACCTCACCCGTGTCGACGCTGAAACTCGCCCATGAATGCGATCAGGGCGTCGACTCCTTCGATAGGCATCGCGTTGTAGATCGACGCACGCATCCCGCCGACCGAGCGGTGTCCCTCGAGGTTCGCAAGTCCAGCCTTCGCGGCCTCTGAACAGAACACTTTCTCGAGATCGGGATTTGGCACAGTGAAGGGTACGTTCATCCAAGAACGACAGTCGCGCGCGACTGGGCTTCTGTAGAAACCCGAACCGTCGATCGCAGAATAGAGTTTTTCGGCTTTGATGCGATTACGCTCGCCGATTACGGCGAGCCCGCCCTGCCGTTTCAGCCAAGCGAACACGAGACCCGCCATATAAATCCCGAAAGTGGGAGGCGTATTGAGCATCGAACTTTCTTTGGCCATCGCCGAGTAGTCCCAAATCGGCGGTGTACCGGCGCGGGCCTTACCCATGAGGTCCTCGCGCACGATGACCACCACGAGCCCGGAGGGCCCGATGTTCTTCTGAGCGCCGGCATAGATGAGCCCGAAACGAGAGACATCGATCGGACGCGACAAAATCGTCGATGACATGTCCGCGACGATTGGCGAGTCGCTGTGAGGAATGTACGGAAACTCGACGCCTCCGATCGTTTCGTTAGGCGTGTAATGAAGATAGGCCGCCCCGGGC
>JBIIHO010000011.1:0-14773 GCA_044235605.1 Steroidobacteraceae bacterium
AATGGCAGCCAGCGCAATGCCCTGATCTTTGGCGAGTGATTTCAGAGTATCGAGGGCAAGATCGATCGCGGGATACGCAAAGCCGAGCCCCGCATCGACTCGAATGACACCCGGTGCCGCGCGAGTCAGCGTAGGGACGGCTTGGCCGTTGACCTTTCCGGAGCGTGCCTGCAGTGCGTAAGCGGGAACGCGACTCAGTCCGTGCGCCGCTTGCCCATCTGCTTCGGCGGCGACGAGCGCCCGCGCCGTCGCACGCGCGCCAAGTTCGGAAGTGCGATTGGCGCGCAAGGCCTCGAAAGCCAGTGATTCGGCTTCCGCCAAAGTAAGGCGGATGGATGCGTCCACGATGATCTCCCCAAAGCGGAGTGGTTACGCGGCGTCAAGCGCCGCGACCACTTAGGCGCTACGGTACAGCTTGGTCATGACGAATTCGACGTGACCCAGCGCTTCGGCGGCGGTGAGCCGACCGTTCGCCGTGTGAGCGATGCAGTCGATGAGCGCATCACCCGCCTGATCGATCGTCATTTCACGTCGGACGACACCCGAGACATCGACGTCGATGTGTTCAGGCATGAGTCGGACGGTACGCGGATTACCCGTAACTTTGATGACCGGCATGATCGGATTTCCGATCACGTTGCCTTGCCCGGTCGGGAAGATATGGATGACGTAGCCCGCAGCAGCCTGGAGCGTGCAGCACTCGGCCGCGGCCGAGGAGGTATCCATGAAGTAGAGGCCGGGTCCGCGGGCCGGAGCTTCGGCCGGCTCGAGCACGTCAATGAACTTGACCGTCTTACCGATTTTTTCGAGGTTACCCAAGGCTTTTTCTTCGATGGTGGTAAGGCCACCGGCGATATTGCCCTTCGTGGGCTGACTCTCGGACAAGTCGGATGTCTTGTGAGCTTCGATGACATCGTCCTGATAGGACTGCCAGGTCTTCATGAACTTGTCGCGAATCTCAGGCGACACGGCGCGAGCGGCTGCAAGGTGCTCGGCGCCTGTCAGCTCGGATGTTTCGCCGAAGCAGCCATAAAGACCTGCAGGAACCAGCTTGTCGTACATGTTGCCGACCGTGGGACACGAGGCGAGACCCGTCGTGGTGTCACTCTCGCCGCACTTAGCGGCGACCCACAATTCGCTGATGTCGCATTCAACGCGCACCTGCCCCGACGTTGCATGCACGAATTCTTTGGCCTTGCGTGATGCCGCGGCAATGGTGGCGATGTCGCCGTTGCCTTCGATCCAGAAGCCTGCGACCGGCTTACCGGTCTTCGCGATGCCCTCGACGATGCGCTGCGTCCAGCCCGGCTCGATGCCGATGACGATGCAGGCTGCGACGTTTGGGTTCGCGCCCGTGCCAATCATGGTGCGGAAGTGCAATTCGAGGTCTTCGCCGAACTGCAGGCGGCCATAAGCATGGGGCAGGGCGATGGTGCCCTTGATGTTATTGGCGACGGCCTCGCAGGCCGCGTTGGAAATATCGTCGACGGGGAGAATGGCGACGTAATTACGCACGCCGACTCGACCGTTCTCGCGACGATAGGCCCAAATTTTTCGGTTGGTGTTGCTCATCGGTGGGTTCCTACCAGCGCTTGGTCTTGAGGTTGTGGACATGGACGTGCTCGCCGCGCGCGATCGGCGCCACGACTTTGCCAATGTCTTGTCCGTACTTGATGACGGTATCGCCGACCTTCAGGTCGACTAGCGCGACTTTGTGTCCGATCGGAACGTCATGACGTGACGTCAGATGAAAATCGGAGTTGTCCTCCGTGATGACACACAGCATGTCGGTGCCGGCTTTCAGTCCTTCGACCACGACAACGCCCACGTTGTCCTTGTGATCGTGCACGAGCAATTGTGGAACGCTCACTCATCTACTCCTGGGTACGCTTGCGAAGGCAAGTCTTATATAAGATACTAAACAGATGACCCCTGTGTCCGCAAGCGGCGCGATACCATCGGCTTCCTCCAGCGAACTCTCTTCGAAGATGGACAGCCCTCAGTATCGCCCCCTCTACAGTCAGGTCTACGAGACTCTCGTTCGACGCATCGCCGACGGCGAATGGCAGCCCGGCCAGGCATTGCCGAGTGAGCAGGCTCTCGCCATGCAGCTCGGTGTCAGTCAAGGAACCGTTCGCAAGGCCCTCGATGCGCTCGCCCTCGATAAGGTCATCGACCGCCGTCAGGGCAAAGGCACTTATGTCGCTGAACTCACGCAGGAGCGCTCGCTATTCCGATTCTTCAGGATGACGCGCCCCGACGGACAGCGCGCCGTACCAACGAGTGGCGATGAATCGATCAAGCGGCGTCGAATCCGACCCCTCGAAGCCAAAGCTCTCGAGTTGCCCGACGCGGCCGAGGTTTTCGAAATTATACGAACCCGCTTCGTCGATGAGCACCCGGTCGCGATCGAACGCATCGTGCTGCCCGAGGCGTATTTCCCCGGACTCGATCAGCACTCGCCGCTGCCAAACGCCTTGTATGCCCTTTACCAGCGCGAATATCGCATCAACATTGTCTCGGCGAACGAGAAGCTACGGGCAGATTTAGCGCGTCGGGACGACACTCGACGACTCGGCGTCGAGTTAGGCGCTCCTTTATTGCAGGTCGAGCGGGTCGCGCTGGCGGTGGACGGCCGTCGCGTGGAGTGGCGTCTCAGCCGTTGCGATACGAGTACGCTCTCTTACGACGTCACCTTCACATGAAGCGGGCGCTGTGCGTCGGTCATGCGGTGCAGGACTTTGTCTTCAGCACCCCGCAACTGCCACAACGCGCCGAGAAACACCGCGCCACGGGATTTTCGATCGTCGGCGGGGGACCTGCCGCCACAGCCGCGGTGGCAATCACGAAGCTTGGCGGTCATGCGCAGTTGGTGGCGCGCGTGGGTGACGACGTCATTGCCGATGCCATCCAGCGCGAACTCGAAGGTTATGGAGTCGACTGCGGTTATCTACGCCGATTTTCCGGGTTCCAGTCTTCAGTGTCGGCTGTCTTCGTCGATGCGCGAGGCGAGAGATTGATCGTCAATCACACCGATGCTTCGCTCCCGACCAACCCGTCGTGGCTCGAATCATCCGTTTCACTCGAAGGTATCGACGTCGTACTCGCCGATACGCGCTGGCCCGATGGGGCGATCGCCATGCTGAAACGTGCCCGCGCGGCGGGCTTGCCTGCCGTGCTCGATGCCGATGTGCCGGTACCGAAAACAGGGTCGTTACTCGAGTCCGCCACTCACGTCGCGTTTTCGATGGCAGGGCTCAAAGATTATTCCGGCTGCTCCGATGCGATGACAGATATCGAGAGCGCATTACGACAGACGGCGATTAGTCTGAAGGCGTGGTGTTGCGTCACGATGGGCGCGTCCGGTGGGCTCGTCATTGATGGACGACTCGATCAGAGCAACGTTACGGCACGAACTGTCCCCGCATATCCAGTCAAACCTGTCGACACGTTAGGCGCAGGTGACGTATGGCATGGCGCGTTCGCCTTGGCTCTCGCAGAGGGAGCCGATGAGATGACTGCCGTGCGTGCAGCCTCCGCCGCGGCGGCCATCAAGGTGACGCGTCCCGGTGGTCGCGCCGGGGCGCCCACGCGAGTTGAACGAGATTCTTTGTTGGAGTCCAAATGATTCTTTCCGCAGGAAAATACTGGGGTATGCGGCGCATGGCCGATGCCCACGGGCGATTCAAGATGACAGCGGTCGACCAGCGGCCGCCGATCAAAAATCCGATCAAGGCCAAACGGGGTACGGCCGAAGCGCCTTGGGAGGACGTCGCCGGTTTCAAAGAAATGCTGATCGAAGAGCTACAGGGCGAATCGTCCGCCATGCTGCTCGATCCGCACTTCGCATATCCGCGTGGTGTGACCAAGCTTCTCGCCTCGCGAGGGCTGATCGTCACGCTGGAAGATTCAATTTTCAGAGAGACTCCCTCTGGGCGCCTTTCGTCAGAGATCGACGACTGGTCGGTGGAAAAGATCAAGCGTATCGGCGGGGACGCCGTCAAAGTATTGGCTTGGTATCGGCCCGATGCCGATGCGGCGGTGTGCCGAGCGCAGCAAGACTTTACCCAGCGCATCGGCGACGCTTGTCGTAAGTACGACATACCCTTCGTCTTCGAGCTCCTCGTCTATCCGTTACCGAGCGATGCCGAACAAACTCGAGATTACGTCGAGATGAAGAGCAAGCACCCGCAGTTCGTCCTCGAGAGCGTGCAAACTTTTGCCGATCCGAAGTTCGGAGTTGATCTCTTCAAGCTCGAAAGCCCGCTCGCAGCTGCTGATGTCCCGGGCGTCGGTGCGCCGGGGTGGGAATCTGCGCAAACTTGGTTCGATGCGATCGGCGCTGCTGCCGGGCGACCTTGGGTCATGCTCTCTGCAGGGGCTGGCATGGATGAGTTCCGCCGAATTTTGACGCATGCCTATCGTGCCGGAGCGTCGGGGTATCTTGCGGGCCGAGCTATTTGGTCGAAAGCGTTCACGCACTTTCCAGATTGGGATGCCATTCGAAGCGGCTTGAGGGGAGAAGCCGTCGAGTACATGCGATCGCTCAATGTTCTCACCGATAAAGAGGCGACGCCGTGGAACGGCCATGCGGTGTATGGCGACGGAGGCGCTCGAATCGAGCCGGCCGATGCCAGTTTCAGACACGTCTATCCAGGATTCGGAGATTGAAGCCATGCTGACTTTTGGTGTCGCAGCGCTCGCGCGGCCGACGTTCGATGTGCCCTTTGCTGAAGAGACGAAGAACCGCGCCTTTGCAGCACTTGAGGCTGCCGGTATCCGCACGGTCGGAACTCGCGAGTTGTTATTTGATCGTGATGCGGCCGAGCGGGCGATCGGCAATATCGTCGCGTCGGGGCCGATCGATTTACTTCTGATTTTGCAGGTGACGTTCACCGACGCCACGATGACGGTCAAGCTCGCCAAAGAAGCGACGACTCCGCTGGCCATCTGGGCGCTACCCGAGCCGCGCATCGGTGGACGATTACGTCTTAACGCCTACTGCGGCCTCAATCTCGCAGCACACGCGTTGGGCCGTGCCGGCGTGGCGCATGGTTCGTTGTATGCCGATCCGTCGGCGCCCGGGCTTACCGAGAGCTTGCGCGCGCTGGCGCGATCGCATTCGCTACCCCAGAGCATGGCTGCTCATGCAAATCTTGCGACCAGCGTTCGAGCGGACGCTGAGCGTACCGCCGACCGAGTGCTGGGTGCGCTTGCTGACTCACGCATCACGGTGGTCGGCAAGCACCCGGATGGATTCGATACCTGCGAGTTTGATCCCGATCTTCTCGCTCGCCTCGCGAACATTAAGGTAGATCACGTGACGCTCGGTAATCTCTTCGATCGCGCTCGAGCGACCGATGCTAACCGTGTGGCGGCCGTCAAAGATCGCGCCGAGGCGCAGGTTGCAGGTCTGGGAGAAGTCGACGCCGAGCAACTCGACCGATCGTTCCGCGTGTTCTGTGCTCTCGAGGATGTGCAGCGCGACACGGGCGCGCGGGGTCTCGCGGTGCGGTGTTGGCCCGAGATGTTCACCGAGTATGGCTGCGCCGCCTGCGGTCCGATGGCCATGATGAACCAAAAGAAGGTTCCCTCGGCCTGCGAGGCCGACGTCAATGGCTCGGTGACCCAACTCATCCTTCAGGAGCTCGCCGGAGAGCCTGCGTGGATGGCCGACTTGGTCGACATCGCCTCTGCTGATAACACTGCGGTGTTATGGCACTGCGGACTTGCGCCCATTTCGATGTGCGATCCGGAGGTTAAACCTGAGGCGACGATCCATACGAACCGGCGCATGCCATTGCTGCATCAGTTCCCGATCAAGCCAGGTCGGATCACGCTCGCACGACTCTCGCGCTCGCGTAATTCATTGAAGCTCGTTCTGGCGGGTGCCGAAGTCATCCGAGCACCTATGGCGTTCACCGGATGTTCGGGAACGGTTCGTTTCGACAAGCCTGCGGAAGAGGTCAGTTCGCGCATTCTCGAAGAAGCGCTCGAACACCACTTTGCCTTGGCTTACGGTGACCACCGTGACGCCTTGCGCGCCTTGGCGCTTCGCTGGGGCATTCCTGTGCTGGAGCTGGCCTAAGCGCTTCTTTTCGAGAGGTGTCCATGCAAACGGTTTTTGATCCCGTCGCACCTCACTGGGGCCGAATGGCGCCCGCACGTGTCGAGGGCACGCCGACACTTTCGGCAGACGTGCTCAATGTCCCGACGTCTCTCGGCGTGTTGCGTATTACGCTGCACGAGTACGGAATGCGGTTGCGTAGTCAGAAGGAAGTTCGCGATTACGGCATTCTTTGCGGTGATGTGGGCCGGCTCGCAACCACGCTGAGTCACTCTGGCGAAGGCGATGCGGCGACCAGCCGTCTTGAAGCGGTCGCAGCCGATGGCGCTCGCCTCGTCGTCACGATCGGTCATGCGCCGTTCAGTTTCGCTTTTCATCGCAATGGGCGATTCATTCAAGGATCACCGAGCGACGGGCACTTCGTAAGGCGCTTCCGTTTGCCGCCTCTCGCGCGTCATGATGATCGTTGGTTGCTGACTTTGGAGCTCGGTCCCTCGACGCCTGTCTATGGTCTTGGCGAGAAATCTGGGCGACTCGACAGACGAGGGCAACTGATTCGTTCCTATAATCGAGATGCGCTCGGTCTCAATGCAGAGTGGAGCTACAAAAACGCACCGTTCGCTTGGAGCCCGGAGGGTTGGGGCGCGTTCGTGCATACGCCTGCGCCGGTGACTCACGGCGTCGGCTTCGGTCCTTGGTCGCAACGTGCGTACGTGCTTGATATCGAAGACTCCGCGCTCGACGTGTTTATCTTCTCAGGGAGCACGGGCGTCGATCAGCTCGCGCAATACACCTCGCTGACGGGTCGAGCTCCGGTTCCACCGGATTGGAGTCTCGGCGTCATTCTCTCCAAGGCGTACTACAAAGATTCCGACGAAATCCTATCGGTGGCGCGCGAAGTACGTCGTCGTGGCATGCCGTGCGAAGTTATCACTTTCGATGGTCGTGCCTGGCAAGACACCGATACGCGTTTTGCTTTCGAGTGGTGCCCCAAGCGCTACCCCGATCCGAGGCCCACCGTCGATGCATTACGGGACATGGGTTTCCGCATCTGCGTCTGGGAATATCCGCTGATCTCGGTTCGTAATCCGCTTTTCAAAACATTGGCAGACAAAGGCTGGTTGATTCGCGATACGCGTACCGGTGAAGCGTATCGGTATGCCTGGGACCCCGAGCCTTTCGGCGCCGTGCTCACCCAACTTCCCGATTCGGGTCTGCTCGATTTCACCCATCCCGAGGCTTACGCGTGGTGGCGCGATCAACACAAGACGCTCTTTGATCTCGGCATCGACATGATCAAAGCCGACTTCGGCGAGCAAATCGAAGAGCACATGGTCGCGAGCGACGGGTCGAGCGGCGATGCGCTGCACAACATTTACGCGTTGCTCTACAACCGCTGCGTTTACGAAGCGGCTGAAAGATATTCGCGAAACGGACCTTTCTTGTTTAGTCGGGCAGGGTGGTCGGGCTCACAGCGCTATCCCTCGCAGTGGGGCGGAGACCCACAAGCCGACTGGGGTGGTCTGGCCGGAAACTTGCGAAGTGGTTTGTCGTGGGGTCTCACTGGTGCGCCGTTTTATGCCACCGATGTTGGCGGTTTCTATGGCGATCAACGAGATCCAGTTCTTTACGTGCGATGGCTGCAGGCAGCGGTGTTCTCTGCTCACCTGCGACTGCATGGCATCGGTCCGCGAGAGCCTTGGAGCTATGGGCCCGAGGCTGAGAAGCTCGCAAGAGAGGCGCTCGATCTGCGTGAGCGTTTGCGCCCGTATCTTCAAAGCGTCGTCGCCCAGGCCTCAGCCACGGGGTTGCCCGTTCAGAGACCCATGGTGCTGGCGTGCCCCGAAGACAAACTCTCCTGGGCTTTCGAGGATCAATTTTTCTTCGGGGACGAGATTTTGGTCGCGCCTTGCCTCAATCCGGAGGAGCGGGTCACGGTCTACCTGCCACAGGGGCAATGGCAATGGCTCGATTCAGGCGAAGCCATCCTTGGCGGCCAAGTTCATGACATCCGACTACCGCTAGCGCGCGTGGCTGCATTCCGGCGAGTCTAGTCTGATGTCTTATATAAGGGTTGTATGACATAAAAATCTTTGTTAGCGTCATGGCGAGTAATTGCGCCGGGGCAGCTGTGGCGCTAAAGCAACAACGAAGGGGACAACTCATGCCGAAGCTGAATAGCAAGAAGATCATCGCGAGAGCCGTGGCAGTCGCCACGTGTGCCGCTGTTTTTCCGTTGGCGTCACTGGCTCAGGACGAAGGTCGTCTCGATGAAATCGTCGTCACCGCGCAGAAGCGCGAGCAGCGACTCCAAGACGTGCCTATCGCCGTCTCGGTCGTGACCGGCGATCTCGCCGAAGCATCAGGCAACTTCAACATTGAAGCACTGCGTACGCTCGTCCCCTCACTGAACATCCGCAAGACCAACACATCACTCAACCAGTCGTTGTTCTTGCGCGGCGTTGGCACCATCAACTTCGCGATCGCCGCTCAGCCGAGTGTCGCGACGGTGCTCGACGGGGTCGTCCTGTCGTCTGCGGGTGAGGCCTTCGGCGACCTGTACGACATCGAGCGCATCGAAGTGCTGCGCGGACCGCAGGGCACGCTGTTCGGTAAGAACGCGTCGGCGGGTGTAGTCAACATAGTCACCAAGCGTCCTGGCAAAACCCTCAGCGGTTATGTCGATGTCAGCTGGTTCGAGGGCAACGAAATGCGCATCAAGGCCGCATACGACTCGCCCATCACCGATTCGATCCGTTCGCGAACCGTCCTCATGAAAAGCGAGTTCGATGGCTACATCGATAACGTGACCTCATCGGGCGCTCGGGGCGATCTCAACGGGTATAAGCGTCAAGGCGTTCGCACCGTATGGGAATTCGACGGCGACAACAGCAATTGGGTATTTTCGGGCGACTTCCGTAGCTCCGATGACAACTGCTGCGTCGAAGTCATCGGCACTGCACCGACAGGCGCGACCGCGCTCGCTTATGCCTCGATCTACAGTGGCGTGACTTTCGCCGGCGATGACACTCGCCAGGTCAAACAAGACTTGCAGATGCGTTCTACCGAAGAAGCCTGGGGCATGTCGCTTACGGGTGATATCGATGTGGGTTCCGGAACGATCACGACGATCACCGCGTACCGAACCTGGGATGCGACCGAAATCCGTGAAGGTGACTGGATCGACGTTGCGGCACCTTATGTGGGTAACGGCTTTGCGCAGTTGCATGACTTCGGCCCGCAGACTACCAAGACGTTCTCGCAAGAGATGCGCTACGCCTCGAAGGGCGGCGAAACAGTCGATTATGTCCTCGGTATGTATTTCTCGAAGACGGACTCCGAGCGGTTCTTCCAGCGTAACGTGTTCAACTGTACGGCGAGCACTCTGGCAGTCGATGCCACGGGTCAGCGGCCCTGCCGCGCCGGCTCTTCGACTTACGTGAGCACGTTCTCCAATGCTTCGTTCGGTGCAGACTTCAAAAATCTCGCGGTCTTTGCTGACGGCACCTTCAACGCCTCCGACCGACTCCGCCTGATCGCAGGCGCTCGTTGGACGTCGGATGATCTTAGCTACTTCCACAACCGCGTCCCGACTACGTTCGCCGGTCAGCCTGGAATTCGTACGGATCGTTCGGATTTCACGGGTCGCAACTCATCGGATAACGCATCCGGACGCGCGGGTTTGCAATACGACATCTCGAACGATGTCATGGTGTATGCGTCGTACGCACGTGGCTACAAGGGTCCGGCGTATAACGTGTTCTTCAATATGACCTTGAACAACACGCCGCTCATCGAGGCGGAAACCGCCAACTCGTATGAGGCAGGTATCAAGAGCACGCTGATGGATGGTCGCGTTCTCGTGAACGCTGCAATCTATGACGCGAAGTACGACGACTTCCAAGCCAACAACTTCACCTTCCTCAACGGAACGCTCATCACAACGCTGACGAATGCCGGTGAAGTATCCTCGAGCGGTTGGGAGGTCGATATCCAAGCTCGGCCGAACAACATGCTGACGCTCGGTGCCGGTATTGCCTATAACGACGCAAAGGTCGATAACTTCTTCACGCCGCCGGGCTCAACGCCGTCGGTTCGTTCGGGAACGAAGTTACCGCTTGCACCGGAGTGGAAGGCTTCGCTGGTGGGTGAGCTCACCATCCCGGTCGGCTCCTTCACGCTGTCGCCAAATGTCGTGCTGGCTTACCAGGACGATAGTTTCTCCGATCTTAACGAGCCGACAGCGCTCAAGATCCCGTCGTACACCACCGTCGACTTGTCGGTAGCCCTCACCGATGCGAATGATCGCTTCCGCGTCGCGCTCATCGGCCGCAATATCACGGATGAGAGCTATACCGTGCTCAAAACGAGTGGCGGTCCGGGCGGTGCAGTTCGTTTACAGGTCCCGCGTGATGCTGATCGCTACTTCGGCATTCAGGCTCGGTACAACTTCGGGACCAAGTAAGATCCTGAGATCGTGTTGAGACTCATCGACCTCGCGTTGCGAGGTCTTGAAAAACTGAACGCCCCCATCGCAAGGTGGGGGCTTTCTTTTTCCGCGATCCTGCTTGTCTTGATGCTGGTGGTCGCGCTAGCCCAGATTCTCTCTCGCGCACTCTTCAACCACACGCTCGACTGGGCCGAAGAGGCTGCGCGCATGGCGCTCGTGTGGTCCGCCTTGCTTGCGGCGCCGATGGGCTATCGCGCTGCAGGGCACGTGGCGATCACGGCATTCATCGAAGGACTGTCTCTAAAAGCACTCCAAAGCGTTGGCATCATAGTAAATTTTTTGGTGGGCTGGCTTTGTGTGATGTTGTTGCTCGAGAGCGTCGACTTTGTTGCTCGCGGCTCGACCATCATGTCGACCGGGCTCGGCATCCCGATGTCCTACGTATACGTTATCGTGCCGATCGCGCTCGGCGCTTTGTTACTCGTCGCGATCGAAGCGACCCTACGTTTAGCGCGAGCGCTGTTCACCGGGAAAGTCTCAGATATTTTGGTCGGTGTCGTGCCCGTAATGCAGAAGGACGGGGAGGGCTGAGCGATGTCCGCTGCCTTCTTCTGGTTTTTTATCCTGCTCATGACCTTCGGCACTCCGGTCGTGTTCGCGCTATTGCTCGGCCCCGGGTTGAGTCTTCTGATTGACGGCGAGACCCAGTATTTTCCCGCGCTACTCGCTCGTTTTTATAACGGCATAGACAGCTTCCCGCTGCTCGCCGTGCCGTTCTTCATTCTCGCCGGCGAGATTATGAACGCGGGTGGAATCACCTCGTCAATCGTACGCTTTGCGCAATCTCTAGTGGGGCATGTGCGCGGTGGACTGGCGCAGGTCAACGTGCTGTCTTCCATGATTTTTGCCGGTATTTCCGGATCCGCCGTCGCAGATGCGTCAGCCATCGGCAAGATGATGATTCCGGCGATGGAGCGTGAGGGCTACCCGCGACCCTTTGCTGCTGCGGTGACGGCCGCCGCCGCGGTGGTCGGCCCCATCATTCCGCCCTCGGGAATCATGGTGCTTTACGGATTCGTGATGAACGTATCCGTCGGAGCGCTTTTCGCCGCCGGCGTCGTGCCCGGGATCCTCATCGGGCTTGCGCTGATGGGAACCATCCGTTTGCTCGCCAAGCGGTACAACTTGCCACTCGCACGTCCGAGGGCAAGTTGGGGCGAACGCGGCAGGGCATTTAAAGGCGCTTGGCTCGCGATGTTGCTGCCGGTTGTGCTTCTCGGCGGCATGCTGAGCGGAGTTTTCACCGCAACCGAAGCCGCGTGCGTGGCGGTAGCTTACGCCTTATTCGTCACGATTTTCATAACCCGAAATGTGGGCAGGCCGGAACTTGTCTCGATTTTCAAGGCGACCGCACTGCAATCGGGTGTGATTTTGCTGCTCGTTGGCGCAGCCGTGACCTTGGGCTGGCTCGTCACCGTCTCGGGGCTCGCCCAGAACATCGCCGACACGATGCTGAAAATCACCGACGATGTTTATTCGTTGTTGTTTCTTCTCAATGTACTCTTGTTCATCGTCGGCATGTTTCTCGATGCGGGTCCCGCCATTCTCATTTTGGGCCCGGTTCTCTCTCCGGTGTTCATCGGGCTGGGTGTCGACCCGGTTCATTTCGCACTCATCATGTGCGTCAATTTGACCATCGGTCTAGCGACGCCTCCGATGGGCTTGCTGCTGTTCGTGACGGCATCGGTGGCGAAGGAAAGCGTCGAGAACATCGTGAGGGCGCTTATTCCGTTTCTAGTAGTCGAAGTTCTTGTGATTTTCTTGATCACCTACTTCCCGTCGCTCGTCCTGACGCTGCCGCGTATGCTTGATCTCATGTGAGTCACGAAGCATGACATCGAGACTGCGTAACATCTTGCTCGCGGTGATCACGATCGGTTGTGTGATCGGAATCCTCAACTCACGAGCCGAACAAGCGGAGTTCACCATTCGTGTGGCTTTCCTCGCGTCACAGGATGACGAGGACTACATCGGCGCGGTTGCTTTTCGAGAGTCGCTTAAGCGGCAACTCGGAGACCGAGTCGACGTACAGATCTACCCGTCCGGACAATTTTGTGGAAATGAACGCGAGTGCATGGAGGCACTACAGAGCGGAATTCTCGAAGTCCACCAGACTACTATCGGTGGACTCGCGGGTCTCTATGGCCCCGCGCAGGTCCTCGATCTTCCTTATCTCTTCGCCAATGACGAAATCGCCGAATGCGTAATGGACGGCCCTGTTCCCAGGGCGATGGGCGATGCAATGTTGAAAGACGGCTTGGGGCTTCGGCTGATGGCGGTGGGGAATACCGGAGGATGGCGCAGCTTTGCGATGACGGAGCAGCGTATTGACTCGGTGAGCGACTTGACGGGGATGCGTATACGAACCTTACCGTCAGCGCTCGAGCAGGAGATGGTTCGCGAGCTTGGCGGTAGCCCCATGGCGTTGCCGTTCTCCGAAATTTACTCCGCGCTCGGTGCAGGCATGCTTGCAGGGACAAAAAATAGCATCCAAGACGTAATGGGCATGAAGTTCGACGATCACATCAAGCACGTGTTCATCGATCGTCACAGCTACATGTCGGCAATATGGTGGTACTCGGCAAAAGCTTGGGAGCGACTGCCGCCCGACGTTCAGACTGCAGTGACCATCGCCTACGGTGAACTCGCCTCGGCGACTCGACAGGCCGCTAAGGATCGCGAGCGTCCGGCAATCGAAAAATTCATTACAGGCGGTGGCACTATAGATTACGCCACCGATGCGCAGCGAGCCGAATTCCGCGCTGCAACCGCGCCATTACGCGATTGGTATCGAAACAAATATCCCGGCGACTGGCTCGATCGTGTCGATGTTGCCGTCAGTCAATGTGAATCCAAAGTATTTAAGACCACGTCAGAGTAGGAGTCCGTTTGTGAAAGTGCTGTTCGTCGATGCTGGAAACTACTGCCGATCACCCGCTGCAGAAATCGTTGCGCGGACCATGGCAGCTCAGATCGGAGCGTCTGATTGGCAGTTCAGTTCTGCTGGGCTCAAGGACAAGCATGTCGGTGATACCGCAGATCCTAGATCGATCGAAGCCTGTGCCTCTCGTGGATACGATTTGAATGCGTTCCGATGTCGCGAGATCGCCGATCAGGATTACCACACGTACGACGTCATCTTGGCTATGGATCGGGAAAATCTCGCTTTGCTCGAGAGTCGTAGACCAGCGGGCAGCGCTGTACCGATTAAACTTTTTCTGGGTGATCGGGAAGTGCCCGATCCTTACTACGGGGAGAGCGATGGGTTTTCCTTGATGATGATCCAGATCGAGGAGGGTGTTCGGACGCTTCTCGCCAATGATCAAGGCAGGAAACTACCAAAATAGAATAGATTCTTGGGGATGACGGAACGGATTACGGATGTAACTCTTCCGGTAATCCGCGAAGACGGTTACTAATCCCTCCGTGACATCCTCCAGAGATCCTGCCGATTGGGCTGATTTACAGCGGCTACTCGAGGCGGGCCTGATGCTTCCCTTGGAAGAACGGCCCGCTTGGCTTGCGGCGCTGCCCCCTCAATACGATCTTCTCCGTGAACCTCTGCGGCGTCTGCTTGAGGTTCAGGCTGGGATACAAACTCGTCCGTTCCTTGACGCATTCACGAGTGGTCTTGAAGGGCTGACGCCTCCTGCTACGGTCATCGTCGGTGATCTAGTAGGCCCTTACCGATTGCTGCAGCAACTCGGCGACGGCGGCATGGGCTCCGTCTGGCTAGCTGAGCGCGCTGACGGCACGCTCAAAAGGAGGGTTGCCCTTAAACTTCCACGCATGGTTTGGGCGCGAGACCTTGCCGCCCGCATGGCCCGAGAGCGAGATATCTTGGGATCCCTCGAGCATCCAAATATCGCTCGCCTTTACGACGCCGGTGTCGATCAACTCGGAAGGCCTTTTCTTGCGCTTGAGTACATAGAAGGGAAGCGGATCGACGAATATTGTGATGAGACAGCGCTTTCCGTCACGGCGCGAATACGTCTTTTTTTACAGGTTCTAGACGCTGTCGACTACGCCCACGTCAATCTAATTCTTCATCGAGATCTAAAGCCTGGAAATGTGCTCGTAAATCAGCGAGGCGAGGTGCGACTACTCGACTTCGGCATTGCCAAGCTCATGAGTGATGACGACAGTTCGCTACCGGTGGATCAAAACTCCCGGACCTTAGCTCGCGCGATGACGCC
>JBIIHO010000012.1:0-14713 GCA_044235605.1 Steroidobacteraceae bacterium
ACTGGTGGTCGGGCGTTTTCATCGTTCGGGCATTCTAGCGCGGGCCAAAACCGAAACCCCGAGAAGTATGGGTTTTTATGTTGCCCGCGATCGCTCAGCGGCCTTCGCATGCTGCCAAAGCCGCTCCCAGGCTTCGAGATCGAGCTCAAGCAGAGGCGTGCCGGCTGCTGCAGCCAGACGCTCCATCTCCGCGAAGCGACGTTCGAATTTTTGATTTGATCCGCGTAAGGCCGCTTCGGGATCGAGCCGCAGATGCCGCGCCCAGTTGGCGATGACGAATAGCAGATCGCCGAGCTCGTCGTGCTGCCGACCGCTACCCTCGTCCTGCGACAGCGTGGCTTCGAACTCCCCGAGCTCCTCATCAAGCTTCGTTCGCATGCCGGATGCATCGGGCCAATCGAAATTGACGCGAGCCGCTCGCTTGCCAAGCTTCACCGCGCGAGTCAACGCAGGCAGAGCAAGCGCAACACCATCGAGTACACCCTTGTCGCCAGATGCCGCACGCTCCTCGGCCTTGAAGGACTCCCACGCCCGAGTCTGCTCCTCGGCGCTAAGACCAGTCCGTTCCGCGAACACGTGCGGATGTCGCCTTACCAACTTATCGGAGATGCCTCGAGTCACATCGTTGAAATCGAATAGCCCTCGCTCCTCGGCGATTCGAGAGAGAAACACCACCTGAAAAAGCAGATCGCCGAGCTCATCGCGAATTCGGTCGGCGTCAGCGCTACCGATCGCTTCAGCCACCTCATAGGCCTCCTCAAGCGTGTGCGGAACGATGCTTTCAAAGGTTTGCTCGCGATCCCAAGCGCAGCCCGACTTTGGGTCGCGCAGCGCACGCATGATTTCGAGCAGGCGATTAATGGGCTCACTCATTTGATTGATGGCCACGCTCAGACCGGCTCACCACGAAGCGTCCGGTACAAGGTCATCAGCATGCCTGCGGTCGCACCCCAGATCGTGTGATGGCCGTAAGGGAAATCAATGAAATGCACGTCCTCACCTTCAAAGCGCCGAACCGCTGGAACGTGATTTCGCTCATCGAGCACAAACGACAAGGGCATCTCGAACACCTCGACGACCTCGGTCGGATCAGGCACGACCGTGAAATTTGGACGCACGAAACCGACCACCGGCGTGACGCGATAACCGGTGATCACGAGATGATCGGGCAAATAGCCGGCGACCTCGACTTGATCGGGACTGAGACCGATTTCTTCCTGCGTCTCGCGCAAAGCCGCGCAGAGCGGATCGGAATCGACGGCCTCGATGCGACCCCCGGGGAAACTGATCTGCCCAGCGTGATGCTTGAGCTCCGAGGACCGCACGGTCAGCAGGATGCCGAGGTCGTCACCCCGATCGACGAGCGGCACCAACACGGCCGCAGGGGTCGGGTGTTCAGGAAAAAACTTCCGCAGACGACGCTTTCGAGACTCCGATACCTCGCCCAAACGCCAGTCGTTTGCGGGCGCATGACAGGGGCTCGCCAACAGACGCGATCGGAGGGTCGACTTAACGTCCGAAAAAAGGCTGAAAACGGGGGCGGAGTCAGGCATGGGGTATGATTCGCATCCTAACATTTTCAGCGCACCGAGCTCTGCATGGCTCTCGACTCTCTCGACTCTCTCGACGCCCTCTCTCCCATCGACGGCCGCTATGCGAGCAGCGCTGGAGCCTTGCGAGCCCACCTGTCCGAATCAGCCCTGATCAGGGAACGAATCCGCATCGAAGCCGAATGGCTACTGTCCTTGCACCGCGAAAAACCGGTGGGCCTCGCAGCAGCGGCAACGCTGTCCGAAAAAACGCTTGCTGTCGCGCGCGAGTTGGCTTCAAACCCGCCAAGTGAGTCGGCGCGCGAGGTCAAAAAGATCGAGCAACGCACGAACCATGATGTGAAGGCGGTCGAGTACTACGTGCGAGAGCAACTGGCCGCGGCGGGCGCCACGGAGGCCGAGCTTGAGCTCGTGCACTTCGGGTGCACGTCTGAGGACATCAACAACCTCGCGTATGCGCGCATGCTTCAAGCAGCCCGAATCGCGATGCTCGCTGAGTGGGAACGCTCGCTGTCGGCGCTGCGCACTCTGGCGGCGCGGTACGCAGAACTGCCCATGCTTTCGCGAACGCATGGGCAAACCGCAAGCCCAACGACCCTCGGCAAAGAATTCGCCAACGTGATCGCTCGCCTCGATCGAGCGATCGACCGATGGCGCAATGTGACCGTCCTTGGAAAATGGAATGGCGCCGTCGGGAACTTCAACGCGCACGTTGCAGCACTTCCGGCTGCAGATTGGGCTGGGATTTCATCCCGCTTCGTTAGGTCGCTCGGCCTTGAGGTTAATCCGCTCACGACACAGATCGAGCCGCACGACTGGATCGCGGAATATTGTGATGCCGTCGCCGCAATCAACGTCATCGTCATCGATCTCTGTCGTGACACTTGGGGATACATCAGCCTCGGCTACCTAAAGCAGCGCGCCGTTGCGGGTGAAGTCGGCTCCTCGACGATGCCGCACAAGGTAAATCCCATCGACTTCGAAAATGCAGAGGGCAATCTCGGAATCGCGAATGCTCTACTGCGTCATTTTTCGGACAAGCTGCCGATCTCGCGCTGGCAGCGCGACCTGACGGACTCGACGGTGCTGCGTAATCTAGGTGTCGCACTCGGGCATGTACTCATTGCATGGAAAGCGCTTGAGCGTGGAATCGGTAAAATTGACGCCGACCCTGCGCGAATCAGCGTAGATCTCGAACAAGCGTGGGAAGTACTTGGAGAGGCTGTTCAGACGGCTCTCAGAGCAGCGGGCGTGCCGAACGGCTACGAACTTCTCAAAGACTTCACGCGCGGCCGAAAAATCGATGGCGCGGCCTACCTGGACTTCATCTCGAAGCTCCCATTACCTGCAAGCGAGAAAACTCGCCTTGCGGCCCTGCGACCCGAAGCCTATGTCGGTCTCGCGGCAAGTCTCGCCGGCAATGAGCACGGTAAGCCGAACGATGAGACCCGGCCTCGCGACTGAGCCAGGATCGCCCTCACGATATGGGCGGTAACACGAGGTGATCGTCGTCGGACTTTCTGGCGGGGTCGATTCGGCTGTTGCCGCGCTGTTGTTGCGGCAACAGGGACTCGAGATCGAAGGCCTGTTCATGGCCAACTGGGAAGAAGACGACGCCTACTGCACGATCTCGGCTGATTACCAAGACGCCTTGGCTGTCTGTCGCGAACTGCGTATTCCCCTTCACCGGGTCGACTTCGCAGCGGAATACCGGCAACGGGTGTTCGATTATTTTTTGACGGAGTACCGCGCCGGTCGAACGCCGAATCCCGATGTACTTTGCAATCGAGAGATCAAGTTCGGCGTGTGCCTCGAGCACGTTCGTCGTCTCGGCGGTACGCGTTTTGCGACGGGTCACTACGCGCGTCGTATCGAAGGACCGGGTGGCGTCGAGCTTCACAAAGCCACAGACCGCACCAAAGATCAGTCCTACTTCCTTCATTCGCTAGAGCGCGCCCAGCTCGAAGCTGCGATGTTTCCCCTAGGGGAGCTCTCTAAATTAGAAGTACGTGAACGGGCTCGATCTGCGGGACTTCCCGTCCACGACAAACCCGACAGCACCGGCATCTGCTTCATCGGTGAGCGCCCCTTCCGGGAGTTCCTCAATCAGTACATCGCCGACACGCCGGGACCGATCCTCACTCCCGAGGGCGAATTGCTTGGCACTCATCATGGTCTCGCCTTCTACACGCTGGGACAGCGCGGCGGACTCGAGATCGGTGGTCGAGCCGGACACGCCGAGGCCGCCTGGTACGTCGCCCGCAAAGACCTAAGGCGTAACGCCCTCATCGTCGTTCAAGGTCATGACCACACTTTGATGTTGTCGAAAACAGTCACGACCGGGAGGGTGCATTGGCTAATCGATACGCCGACACACCCTTTCGAGGCCAGCGTGAAGCTGCGCTACCGACAATCGGATCAGCGTTGCCAGGTGTCGCCGATGGACCACGGGCGACTGCAGATCGAGTGCCAAGAAGCGCAGCGAGCCGTCACACCCGGACAATTTGCCGTTCTGTACGCCGAGACGCGCTGCCTAGGAGGCGCCGTGATCGAGTCGGCGACAAATTAGTCGGGCTCGCCCCGCCACGGAGCAAACCTCCACGCGGGCAGCTATAATTCGCGCCCGTTTTACGGCCTGTTTACGGTTCTCGACCGGGGGTTCTCATGACTGACAGTTACAAGAGTCGCACCACGCTCAACGTGGGCCCGAAGTCTTACGACATTTGGAGTCTCGCGGCTCTACCCAAAGAGAAGGTGTCTCGCCTGCCTTACTCGCTCAAGATCCTTCTCGAAAATCTGTTGCGCTTCGAAGACGGCGTCAACGTCACCCGACGCGACATCGATGCCTTGCTCGACTGGAATGCCAAGGCGACACCCGATCACGAAATCTCCTTCACCCCGGCACGCGTGATCATGCAGGACTTCACGGGGGTTCCCTGCGTAGTGGATCTCGCTGCAATGCGCGAGGCCATCAAAAAACTCGGCGGCGATCCGCAGCGCGTTAATCCGCTTGCGCCCGCAGAATTGGTCATCGACCACTCAGTGCAGGTCGATTACTACGGCACAGACGACGCCTTGGCCAAAAACACCAAGATCGAATTTGAACGAAACGGCGAGCGCTATTCGTTCCTGCGCTGGGGACAAACGGCATTCCGCAATTTCAAGGTGGTGCCGCCGAACACCGGTATCGTCCACCAGGTCAATCTTGAGTACCTCGGTCGGGTCGTGTTCGAGAACGCCGACGGAGCTAGCCCGCAGGCCTATCCCGATACGCTGGTTGGCACCGACTCTCACACCACGATGATCAACGGTCTCGGCGTGCTCGGCTGGGGCGTCGGCGGCATCGAGGCCGAAGCGGCGATGCTGGGCCAGCCTGTCACGATGCTCATCCCTCAAGTCGTAGGCTTCAAGCTCACTGGGCAACTGCAGCCGGGCGCCACGGCGACCGACCTCGTGCTGACGGTCACCGAGATGCTTCGCAAGAAGGGCGTGGTAGAAAAGTTCGTCGAATACTTTGGCGATGGTCTCGCCAATCTACCGCTTGCCGATCGCGCCACTATTGCCAACATGGCGCCGGAATACGGCAGCACCTGCGGCATCTTCCCGATCGACGAAGAGACGCTGCGATACCTCGAACTCTCCGGAAGACCGAAGGCGCAGATCGACCTCGTCGAAGCTTATGCCAAGGCGCAAGGCATGTGGCGCTACAACGGAGCGCCTCAGGCCGATTACACCGACGTGCTCGAGCTCGACCTCAGCACGGTCGAACCCTCCCTCGCCGGCCCCAAGCGTCCGCAGGATCGAGTGCCCGTTCGCAGCCTGAAGCAGGTTTATCAAAAGACTCACGCGCAGATGTCCGAAGAGCGCGCCAAGAAGAATCCCTCGGCATCGGGTGTCGGCGCGGTCAACGACGGCATCTCGTACGAAGTACGTGACGGCGCGGTACTCATCGCGGCGATCACGAGTTGCACGAATACCTCTAACCCCTCGGTCATGCTGGGCGCGGCGCTACTTGCGCGCAACGCTGCTCGACGGGGCCTCAAGGCCAAGCCTTGGGTCAAGACGAGCCTTTCGCCTGGCTCGAAAGTGGTCACCGACTACCTGACGAAAGCACAACTTCTCGATGACTACGCCGCCGTCGGCTTCCACGTCACGGGTTATGGTTGCATGACCTGCATCGGCAACTCAGGGCCTTTGAAGCCGGAGATTTCAGCAGCCGTCAAATCGGGCGATGTCATCGCCACGTCGGTGCTTTCGGGTAACCGAAACTTCGAAGGACGGGTGCATCCGGAAGTGAAAATGAACTTCCTCGCTTCGCCACCGCTCGTGGTCGCCTATGCCCTCGCCGGTACGACGAATATCGACCTCAACACCGAGCCGCTCGGTACGGGATCTGACGGCAAACCCGTATTCCTCAAAGATATCTGGCCGAGCCCGAAGGAAGTGGCCGACACCGTGCGCGCCTCCATCGACTCGAACATGTTCCGTGAAAGCTACGGCGATGTGTTCGCAGGCGATGCGAACTGGCAGGCAATTAAGGTGCCGGCGGGCAACCTCTACGCCTGGGACGACAAATCGACCTACGTCCGTAACCCGCCTTACTTCGACGGCATGAGCATGCAGCCGGAGGCGGTAAAGCCGATTCGAGGTGCCCGCGCGCTCGCGCTGCTCGGCGACTCGGTGACCACGGACCACATCTCACCCGCCGGCGACATCGCCAAAGGAAGCCCGGCTGCGAAGTACCTCGAGTCGCACGGCGTTCAAAAGGCCGACTTCAACTCCTACGGCGCACGTCGAGGCAATCACGAAGTCATGATGCGCGGTACCTTCGCCAATATTCGTTTGAGGAACTTGCTGGTTCCCGGAACTGAAGGTGGAGTCACGCTTCATATTCCGTCGGGCGAACAAATGTCGATCTATGACGCCTCGATGAAGTACCAAGCGGCCGGCACTCCGCTCGTGGTGCTCGCAGGCAAGGAATACGGCACGGGCTCCTCTCGTGACTGGGCGGCTAAGGGCACCATGCTGCTCGGCGTCAAAGCGGTCATCGCCGAGAGCTTCGAGCGTATCCACCGCTCCAACCTAATCGGTATGGGTGTGCTGCCCTGCCAGTTCACGAATGGTCAGACCGCCCAGAGCCTCGGCCTCACCGGTCTCGAAACCTTCGACTTCGGCGATCTGCAAAACGCCGACGCTCGAACCGTTTCGGTGACGGCTACGCCGAAGGACGGCGGTAAACCGATCGTGTTCGAGGTCCGAGTCCGTATCGACACACCGAAGGAGCGCGATTACTACCGTCACGGCGGTATTCTGCAGTACGTTCTCCGTCAACTCGCGCAGGGACGCGGTAAGTAACGCGGGAGGCTCGCGTGGACGACCTCGAACATCCACGCGAGCCTGCTCCCCGCCTCGTTTTCTTTGATCTCGACGGAACGATTTCCCGTCGAGATACACTCCTCGGCTATGTTGCGGGTTTCGTGCGACGACATCCCTCGCGTGCGCCGAGATATCTTGCGGTGCTGCCAGCTCTCGCCGGCTTTGCTCTCGGTGTTCGCGATCGAGGCTATCTCAAAGGCGCCCTACTGCACGCCGTGATGGGCGGTGCCCGCCGAGACGAGGTGCAAGCCTGGACCGACGAGTACGTTCCGAAGCTCATTGCTCATGGGGTGTTTGACGAAGCACTTGCTGCAATTCGCAAACATCGAGACGCGGGAGACCATCTCGTTCTGATGACTGCGACGGTCGACCTTTACGTTCCGGGCCTCGCTCGGGCCTTGGGGTTCGATGCCCACCTTTGCAGCCATGTGTCCTGGAAAGAAGACCGCCTCGAGGGCTGGCTCACCAGCCCCAATATGCGCGATGAAGAGAAGGCAGCCGCCCTGCGACGCACGGCCGTGCAGTTTCCGGGTAGGCGGATCGTCGGTTACGGCAACTCGGCACCGGACCTGCCGCACCTCAAACTCGTGGACCAAGCCCTCCTTGTCAACGCCGGCAAATCTTTGCGAA
This sequence comes from Steroidobacteraceae bacterium, assembly GCA_044235605.1. Taxonomy (GTDB): domain Bacteria; phylum Pseudomonadota; class Gammaproteobacteria; order Steroidobacterales; family Steroidobacteraceae; genus UBA964. The sequence goes on from JBIIHO010000012.1 coordinate 7,557, forward strand.
AAGCCGCCTCGGGACTTCCTGTAGAGTTCAAGTATTGGCTTTGAGCGTCGACCTTCAAGGAAGAAGTTATGAATCGATATCACGACCCCTCGATTCTGCCGTCCGAGATTCCATCCGAATCCGAATACTTTGATCGACGACGCGTCCTCGCTGCACTAGCCGCCTCCGCCGCCATGATCGGCGGCGGAATAGACGCAGCAGCGGAGTCGGGTCGACCGGCGGTACCGTCTCGACCGGCACCGCGTTATAACCGCAATCCCAAGTTCTCAACCAATGAACCCTCCAATTCTTGGGAAGACATCACCACCTACAACAACTTCTACGAGTTCGGCTTCAACAAAGAAGATCCCTACGAGCGAGCTCAGAGCTTTCGTAGTTACCCTTGGAACGTCGAAATCGATGGAGAAGCAGAGGTTCGCGGGCGATTCACACTCGAGGACATTTTGAAGCCCCATGCCCTCGAGGAGCGTATCTATCGATTCCGCTGCGTCGAGGCATGGTCACGCATCGTGCCATGGATGGGTTTCCCTCTCGCCGATCTCATTCGTCGATTCAAACCCACCTCGCGTGCGAAGTTCGTGGAGTTCACTACCCTCCTCGATCCCAAACAAATGCCGGGTCAACGTACAAGCGTACTCGACTGGCCTTACCGTGAAGGCCTGCGTATCGACGAAGCAATGAATCCGCTGACCATGCTCGTCGTCGGCGTGTACGGCAAATGGCTGCCGAATCAAAACGGCGCCCCGCTGAGGCTGATCGTTCCATGGAAATACGGCTTCAAGAGTATCAAGTCGATCGTTCGGATACGTTTCACCGAGCGGCAGCCCGCCACCAGTTGGAACCTATCAGCACCCGACGAATACGGATTTTTCGCCAATGTGAATCCTGCGGTGGACCACCCGCGCTGGAGTCAGGCTAAGGAGCGGCGAATCGGCGGGAATTTTCTGGCTTCCCGGATCGACACCCTACCTTTTAACGGTTATGCCGCCGAGGTTGCCCCGCTCTATCGCGGTATGGATTTGCGGCGTTTTTATTAGGCGATGACCGCGCGTAACGTTTCGGCACGTCCCAAGGCGGAGCGCGCGCTCAAGACCCTCGTCTTCATCGCGGCATCGATTCCGGTCGTGCTGCTGATCGCGAGTGTCGCAGGCGTTGCGGGTCAATCGCTCGGGCCTAATCCGATCCGGGAGATGCTCCATATCACCGGAAAAACCTCGTTGAATCTGCTCATGATCACCCTCATGGTGACGCCGACTCGAACCGTGGCAGGCTGGGTCGCCCTTCAGGCCGTAAGGCGCACTCTCGGTCTTTTTGCGTTTGCTTACGCCGTACTGCATTTTTTGATCTATGCGGTGCTCGAACTCGATCTCGATTTCAGTGACCTCTCAAGGGAAATCGTTCGCAGGCCATTCATCATCGTCGGAATGATCGCGCTGCTTGCACTCATACCGCTCGCGGTGACTTCAACGAATAGGATGATGCGAAAGCTGGGCCGTCGCTGGCAGACCTTGCATCGACTCATCTACCCCATTGCGATTCTGGGTGTTTGGCACTACTACTGGCAGGTCAAGGCCGACATTCGCGAGCCGCTGATTTATGCGGGGATACTCGCGGCACTCCTTGGATATCGAATCTGGCTCAGACGCCGACGCACCTCGCCCTGACACTCATGCAAAGACCCAACTCGGCACGCGTTTCCATCCCTGACTGAGTTCGCGATCGAGTCGCCTCCAATCGGGGCAATGCTCCGCGACCGCAGACCAATACGCCGCGGAATGGTTCATGTGACGCGTGTGTACGAGCTCGTGCACGAGCAGATAGTCGAGCACGGCGGAGTCTTGAAATACCGCGCACACGTTGAGGCTTATCACACCACGACTCGAGCATGAGCCCCAACGCGTACGCTGGCGTCGCAGTTGAAGGCTGCGATATCTAAAGTCGCCCCGTAATGCAGCGGCTCGCAATCGCTCTTCTAGCGCCGCACGTGCATGCTCCATGAGCCATGACAGTAGCGCTCGCCTCGCCGCAGCAGGCGTCGCGCCGTCCCACGCCCCACGAAGCGATAACACTCCGCCGCGTATCTCCGCTCGCAGTCGCCCCCGCCCTCCGGCCAGATGCACGCGATAACTCTCGCCGAGCGCGATAAGCGAAATATCGGTCGGCGGGAAGGGCTCGCGCTCCACCCGAGCAGGCCGTACGGCGAGTTTCTGACTGACCCAGTCGCGATGCCGCCGGACGAAAGCCTCGACCGTAGACATCGTCACTCCGCGTGGCACGACGACTTCCACCCTCCCATCGAGATGAACGCGCAGCGCCAACCGCCGCGCTCTCGCACTTCGGCGCAAAATCAGCTCGGGACCGGACGAGCCTCGGGCTTCGCCCTCAAGGGGCAATGCGATTTGGTCGAGCACATACGGATGATGCCATGCCGATTCGCTGCAGGTTGGAGTACGATTCGCGCCCCATGGCGAGATACTTCAAAAGCGATAACACCGCCCCTGCGGCCCCGGAAATGCTCGAGGCCATTGCGGCAGCCAATCACGGCTATGCCCGTGGCTACGGCGACGACGAGTGGTCGACACGTCTCGACGAGCAATTCTCTAAGGTTTTCGAAAAGCCCGTCCGGGTGTTTCCCGTTGCCACCGGGACCGCGGCGAACACCTTGGCGCTCGCGAGCCTAGTCCCACCCTATGGCGCAATCTTGACCCATGAGGAAGGCCATATCGTTCGTGACGAATGCGGGGCACCGGAGTTCATGACGGGTGGCGCTCGACTGATCCTGATGCAAGGCGATGGAGCCAAGGTCACCCCAAAGGCGATCGAGAACGCACTCGCCGCTAACCCGACATCCGTTCATACCGTCCAACCTAGAGCCCTGTCGATCACGCAAGCGACCGAGCTCGGTACGGTGTACACACCGAGTGAAGTTCAAAGTTTATCCACTATCGCCCATGCTCGCGGACTCGTCGTCCATATGGACGGCGCTCGGTTTGCCAACGCCGTGGCCTCGCTCGGCTGCACGCCAGCGGAAATCACTTGGCGCGCAGGAGTCGATGTGCTGTCGTTCGGCGCAACCAAAAATGGCGCGTTGACTGCTGAGGCGGTCGTATTCTTTGACCCGCAGCAAGTAGCCGACTTCGAGTTCCGACGCAAGCGCGCGGGCCATCTACTCTCGAAGATGCGTTTCGTCTCGGCACAACTTCTCGCCTACCTCGACAATAACCTATGGCTGCGGCTGGCCTCCCGCGCGAACTCGCTCGCGAAGCGATTGGGCGATGCCGCGGGTGCGGCGTTGATGCACCCAGTCGAGGCCAATGAAGTATTCGTGCGCATCGGCGAATCTGGCGCGGCGACGTTACGAGAAAGAGGTTTCGAATTCTATGACTGGGGCGCTGTGGGTTCCGGAGAGGCCCGACTCGTCGTGTCCTGGGACCAACCCGAAGAGGATGTCTCCGCTCTTTGTGCGGCGCTCGCCGATCTGCAACGTATAGGCTAAAGGCGATGAGCTTCGAGCTGATCGACATCGGGATCAACCTGACCCATGACAGCTACGACTCCGATCGAGAACAGGTTCTTCGTCGGGCCTTAGATGTAGGCGTCGTCCAGCTCGTCGTAACTGGCGCTTCACTGGAAGGTAGCCAAGCCGCGCTCGCCCTCAGTCGCGCAGCACCGCGCATCATGAGAGCGACCGCAGGCTGCCATCCCCATCACGCCGTAGACCTGAGCGACGAAGCATTCGAAGCACTGTCGGTATTAGCGAAGGACCCCTTGGTCGTGGCCGTCGGCGAGACGGGCCTCGACTATCATCGAAATTTTTCCGCACCTCGCGAGCAGCGACTCGCGTTCGAGCGTCAGATCGAGCTTGCGATCCAACTTCGAAAGCCGCTTTTTCTACACGAGCGAGACGCCCATCAAGATTTCATCGCCATCCTGCGATCACATCAAAAAGAGCTGCCTCCGGCGGTCCTGCACTGTTTCACGGGAAATGGTGAGGCGCTCGAGGCCTGTCTCGACTTTGGACTTTATATCGGGATCACGGGTTGGATCTGCGACGAGCGCCGTGGACTGCATTTGCGTGAGCTTGTCAGACAGATCCCAGCCGGACGCCTGATGATCGAAACGGATGGGCCGTATTTGTTGCCGCGAGACCTCGTGCCAAAACCAGAGTCGCGTCGCAACGAACCGATGTACCTGCCTCACATCGCCGAAGTAATCGCGACCGCTCGCGGTGAGACGCTCTCGGCACTCGCTACGCATACTACGGCGACCGCGAGACGCTTCTTCGGACTACCGCCGTTGGCGTAGCGGTCAGCCGCGAACGCCAAATTCGCTGGGCGACAAGGTCTCGCGTAGTTTCTGCCAATCCGACTTCCAAACCTCAATCAACTGCTCGGCCTGCGCCCGATCACCGAGCGGGAATTCCGCCTCTAGCGATTCTTCGCGAAGAGTAAGGCGCGGCAAACCCTTGGGAAAGGATGAACCCACTCCGAACATCACTCGCCCCTCGACAGGGAGATCCCCAACGATCGATTTGAGCGCCGCGATCCGGTCGTACAAGGGCCCCTGCGGATTGGGAAACGTCTGGCGTCGACCAGCATGCATGACCGTCCACTCGATCATCGGATCTGAGCCGAACACATTACCGATCACTTCTCGAACATCGAGCAAAAGCACACCACGAACCGTCAACAACACATAATCGATATGCAGCGCCCCCCCGCTTCCATCGGGGACCGCGACGTTGCGCAAGTGATCGATGGAAACCGCCTCGATACGGCGCTTACGACGTACACGCTCCCGTCGACGACCGTACCACCGCCAAGATAGCGTTACTGCGACACCGATCAGGATGCCAACCGCCACCGCTGCGGCGACGAGCGCCCACTGCTCGCTTCGTAAAGTGGTCATCATCTTTGTTTCAATTTTCCTTTGAGCGCCTCGAGGGAGGCATCGATTTCTTCGAAAACCGAAGGCCGATCGAACAATCGCGCCAACATCTCTGGGATCGGTACCCGAGCTTCGATCAACGGCTCGACAATTTCGGGAAACTTCGCCGGCGACGCCGTCGAGACCACACACCAGTCGTCAGACCGCCTTCGCTCCGCGGGCATCGTCGCCCAAACTTCGGCAGCGACGGCCGTATGCGGACACCAAATTTCTCCAAAGCGAGCGCGGTCTTCTCGGATGCGGGTTCGGATTGCAGGGTCAACGACGCTGACCGCGCTCACGGCATCACGCAAGAGATCATGATCCGGAAATAGGTCTCGCATACGCTCCATGTTCGATGGATTGCCGACATCCATGGCCGAGGCAATCGTGGCGACGCTCGAGCGCGGGACCCACTCGCCTCGAGATAAAAAATCCGGGACAGTGCGATTGGCATTGTGTGCAAGGACGACTTGCCCAATCGGCAAACCCACCTGTCTCGCCCACAGACACGCGACCGCGTTACCGAGATTCCCGCTCGGGATGATGAACGAAAGCGGACGGCCTAGTTTTCGATACCACGCAAGACTGGTGGCTGCGTAATAAACAGCCTGTGGTAACAGACGACCGAGGTTGATGCTATTGGCCGACGAGAGCTGCTGCTGTTGCTGGAGCCCCGCATCACCGAATGCCTCTTTGACCATGCGCTGGCAATCGTCGAAGGTCCCGCGCACGGCGAACGCGCGGACGTTATCCCCCCAACAGGTCAACTGATGCTGCTGAGTCGGCGAAACCAACCCCTTCGGAAAGAGAATAGTGACCGATATTCCCGGTCTGCCATAAAACGCCGCGGCGACCGCCCCCCCGGTATCACCGGATGTCGCCACCAAAATATTGACGGGAGACGTGTCCGGCTTTCGAATTCTCTGAAAGCAAGCTGCGAGAAATCTGGCACCGAAATCCTTGAACGCTGCTGTCGGGCCGCTTGAAAGTTCGAGAACGGTAAGGATTTCGCCGTCAGCAGTCCCGCGAACTTGCCGAAGCGGCGCGGGAAAATCGAAAGCCTCGCGGACGATCTCTCCGAGCTGCGGCGCCAGGGGATCACCCTCTACGAACGGCGCGAGAAGTCGCTCGGCCACCTGCGGGAGCGTTTCTGCACCATCAAAATCGCTAATGGAAAATCGGGGCCAGGATTCGGGTACGTACAGCCCGCCGTCTGCAGCGAGCCCGCGCCACAGCGCCTCCGAAAATCCGAGATGCTCGCCACGACCGCGGGTGCTGCGAAACCTCATCGGCTTACCACCTTAAGCAGTACCCATTAAGCGATGACACGGGCGCCATCGGACTCGACAGGAACGACCCAGTGATCGGCCGCTACGCCGTTTCGCGCAAACTCGGCGACCATCTGCTCTCGAACCGCCTGCGCATGACTCGCGAGTACCCAAGCAAACATCGTCGGGCCGGCGCCGGAAATCGAACACCCGAGCGCGGCTGCACCCAGCGCGGCGGAGCGAACGGCAGAAAATCCAGGGATCAGCTGTCGACGCTGCGGCTCGATGACGACGTCATTAAGACCCTCACGAATAAGCTCGAGGTCATTGGTATAGCAACCCGAAATAAAACCCGCGAGATTGGCGGTTTGCCAGACAAAATCCGCCATCGCCACGTCACGCTTCAGAATGGCGCGCGCCTGGCGAGTCGAGAGAAACATGTGCGGATGCGCGATCACCGCCGTGATGCCGGGCGGAACGGGAATACGTTTGACCCTCGGATTGTCGATACCCACCGTCAATACGAGCCCTCCGAAAAGCGACGGCGCAATATTGTCGACGTGTAACGAACCGCTCGCGACCGCCTCACCCTGCATCGCAAACTTAAGAAGAGCAAGGCGATCGAACGGTTCGTCTAGAAGCGCGTTAGCGGCGACCACGGCACCGACGGCCGAGGCGGCCGAGCCACCCAAACCCGAGCCGAGCGGAATCCCCTTCTCGATATGCATCTCGAAACCAAAAGCAGGCTTCGCGGCTACATTGAGCGCCATGAGCGCGCGTCCAGCCGTATTTTTCTCAGGCTCGAGCGGCAGGTCGGTCGCGACGCCAGAACAACCGGAGATGCGTATCCCAGGACGTTCGCTGCGCGACACCGTGATGCGATCTCCAATCGCATCGACGGCGAATCCTAAGATATCGAATCCGATACCAACGTTGCCCACCGATGCCGGCGCGAATGCG
>JBIIHO010000153.1:0-4667 GCA_044235605.1 Steroidobacteraceae bacterium
GAGGGCGCAGAGAACTAAACGCGCAGAGAAAAGAGCCCGAAGCCAGTGTTTCAAGTACCAGCCCTGATGATCCCTTCACCATCAGAGTAGTGGACGAGAACCGCCCACCGCTTCGGGCTCAGCGATTCGCGATTATCCCCAAGGGGCGGAACGTTCGCGATCTCGACGAAAGATAGTTTCCCGTAGATGCGTCGCGCGGTCGGCGCGACATCGCACGAAAAACTCTCGAAGTCCGCGTCAGCCTTTCAGCGCGACAAAGACCTCATCGAGCATCTTCTTCGCATCGCCGAACAACATGCGGTTGTTTTCTTTGAAGAAGAGCGGATTGTCGACACCCGCATAACCTGAGGCCATCGAGCGCTTCATGACAATGGAGGTCTTAGACTTCCAGACCTGCAGCACCGGCATTCCGGCGATGGGACTCGTTGGGTCATCTTCGGCTGCCGGATTGACGATGTCATTCGCTCCGATGACGATCGAGACGTCAGTGCTCGGGAAGTCGTCATTGATCTCGTCCATTTCGAGAACGATGTCATAGGGTACCTTTGCTTCAGCGAGCAGGACGTTCATATGTCCCGGCATACGACCCGCAACCGGGTGAATGGCGAATCGAACGTTCACGCCTTTCTCTCGCAGGAGCTTGGTGATTTCGTAGACGGTGTGCTGCGCTTGCGCCACCGCCATGCCATATCCCGGGATGATCACCACACTCTTGGCTGAGCGAAGCATCTCGGCAGTTTCGACTGCACTGACGGCAATGACCTCACCGGTAGGCTGTTCCCCCGCTGCGGCAGGCGCTACGCCACTACCTGTGCCGAATCCACCGGCAATAACGCTAAGGAAATTACGATTCATCGCGCGGCACATGATGTACGACAGGATGGCGCCCGACGATCCGACCAAAGCACCGGTCACAATCAATAAATCATTGGCGAGCATGAACCCGGTCGCAGCAGCGGCCCAACCCGAGTAGCTATTGAGCATCGACACCACGACTGGCATATCGGCACCGCCGATCGCCATCACCATATGGATACCGAAAAGCAGTGCGATCACCGTCATGATCGCAAGAGGCACCATGCCGGCATTGACGTCAGACGCTGCAACGAACTGCCCGCCGTACCAAATGACGATGAGCAGAGCGATTAGGTTTAACCAATGCCGAGCGGGTAGCAGCATCGGCTTACCGCCGATCTTTCCGGATAACTTGCCGAAAGCGATCACCGAGCCCGAGAACGTCACGGCTCCGATCAGAATGCCGATATAGATCTCAACTTCGTGAATGGTTTTTTCAGCGCCCGTGTAAACCACGGAAGTATCGACGTAACTGGCAAAACCCACGAAACACGCTGCGAGACCGACCAGGCTGTGCATGAGCGCAACCAGCTCGGGCATTTGGGTCATTTGAACCTTGCGCGCGGCGTAAAGGCCGACGGCACCGCCGACGGCCAGGGCGCCGATGATCCAGGGCAAACCGATAACGAGATCGACGCGCGGACCGAATACGGTGGCGAGCACAGCGATCGTCATGCCGACCATGCCGTAGAAATTGCCACGGCGTGAGGTCTCGGGGTTCGAGAGCCCGCCGAGACTCATGATGAAGAGGATGGCAGCGCCAAGGTAAGCAATGGTTGCGATGTTTTCTGACATTTCGGCGGCCCTTTATTTACGGAACATCGCAAGCATGCGACGGGTGACGGCGAATCCGCCGAACATGTTGATCGCCGTCAGTGCGAGCGCCGCTACGGCCAACCCAAGAATCAAGGTGTCGGGCCGATCGGTAGCCGAGCCCGCCAGAGGCGGCGCAACCTGCACGATGGCACCTACGGCGATGATGCTGGAGATCGCATTCGTGACACTCATCAGCGGCGTATGCAGCGAGGGCGTCACATTCCACACGACCATATAACCGATGAAGCAGGCCAGCACGAAAACCGTGAAATGCCCGAGGAAAGACACCGGCGCATAGGCACCGATCAGCCAGAATAAAGCGCCCGCTACGGCGAACATGATCGTCAGCGTCTTGGCGGACATCGGCTCTCCGCCACCGCCGTGGCCATGAGTCGATTTCTTTGGTGCAGCAGTCGTAACGGCGGCAGCAGGCTTCGCTTGTGGCGGTGCTACCGATAGACGAGGGGCCGGAGGCGGCCACGTGATCTCACCTTCTTTGACGACTGTCGCACCCCGAATAGCCTCATCCTCAAAATTGACGTTGATGAGACCGTCTTTGGTCTTGCAGAGCTCTTCGGTCAGGCGCAGCAAATTGGTCGCATAGAGCGTCGACGCCTGTTTGGAAAGTCGGCTCGGCAAGTCGGTGTAGCCGATGATCGTAACGCCCTCACGAACCACCACCTCACCCGGAACCGTCAACTCGCAATTTCCACCCTGCTCTGCAGCGAGATCGACGATGACACTACCCGGACGCATGGATCGGACCATCTCGGCGGTAATCAGCTTCGGCGCAGGCTTGCCCGGAATCAGCGCAGTGGTGATGATGATGTCGACGTCTTTCGCCTGCTTGGCGAAGACGTCACGCTGGGCTTTTTGAAAGCCCTCGCTCATGACCTTGGCGTAGCCGCCAACACCCGTGCCCTCTTCTTGATAATCGACCGGCACGAACTCCGCGCCCATCGACTTCACCTGATCGCCGACTTCTGGTCGCGTGTCGTTAGCACGAACGATTGCGCCGAGACCGACTGCAGCACCTAAGGCTGCAAGCCCCGCCACACCCGCGCCGATGACGAAAACTTTGGCAGGTGGAACTTTTCCTGCGGCGGTGATCTGCCCAGTGAAGAATCGACCGAAGTGATGAGCCGCTTCGATGACGGCGCGATAGCCGGCGATGTTCGCCATGGAAGACAGCGCGTCCATCTTTTGCGCACGCGAGATACGCGGGACGCTATCCATGGCGAGAACGGTCAGTCGACGCTCCGCCATCTGCTTCATAAGTTCCGGGTTTTGCGCGGGCCAGATGAAACTGATGAGCGTGGTACCGGGACGCATGGCTGCGACTTCTTCAGTCGAAGGAGCGCGGACCTTAAAGATGAGCTCCGACCCGGCGTAAAGCTCTGCGGCACTGGCTGCAATACTCGCGCCGGCTGCAACGAAGGCCGAGTCGCTGAAATTCGCTGCGTCACCCGCACCGGATTCGATCCGAACCGAGAATCCGAGCTTGATGAGCTTCTCGACCACCTCAGGAGCGGCAGCGACTCGTTTTTCGCCAGCGAAGGTCTCCCGTGGAACGCCTATGGTCAGGGGCATGGCAACCTCATCATTAATGTCAGCAGGGCAGGACGCCCGGGGCCGGAATGATACTCGAAAGACCCGTCTTTATAAGGTCACGGCCAGCAAGGTCGCTTGCCGGATGGCCCGCTTGGCATCGAGCTCCGCAGCCACGTCCGCTCCGCCGATCAAGTGGACCGGCACCTGGGCTGCCCGCAGCGGCGCTTCAAGCTCCCGACGAGGCTCTTGGCCGGTACACAGAACGATGCTGTCGACTTCGAGGGTGCGGGGTTGTCCACCTTCTAAAATGTGTAAACCGCGATCGTCAACGCTCAGATATTGTGCTCCCGCGATCATCTGAACCCGCTTCATTTTGAGCGCAGAGCGGTGAATCCAGCCGGTCGTTTTACCGAGGCCGGCACCTGGCTTACTAGTCTTACGTTGCAACAAAAACACCTCGCGTGACGGTCGCGCAGGCGCAGGCGCTGCGAGTCCGCCACGGGCGATAGCGGGGTCGGTAACACCCCACTCTTTCATCCAAAGATCTCGGTCGAGCGCCGAAGATGCACCCTCATGGGTGAGGAAGGTGGCCACGTCGAACCCGATTCCGCCGGCGCCCAAGATCGCCACTCGGCGACCCACTTCGCGCCGACCTGTCAGCACGTCGAGATAGCTCATGACCGAAGCATGTGACTGTCCGGGTATTCCTGGGTCGCGCGGCACGACCCCCGTCGCGATAACGACTTCGTCGAACTTGGCGTCGATGATCTCCGATGCAGTAACGACATGACCTAGCTTGACCTCAACCTCGGTCTCACGCAGTCGCTCACCGAAATACCGCAAGGTCTGCTCGAACTCTTCCTTTCCCGGCACACGCTTGGCCAGGTTGAACTGACCACCGATGCGCGAGTCCGCTTCGAAAAGCGTGACCTGATGCCCGCGCTCGGCAAGTGTCGTCGCTGCAGCCAGACCAGCCGGGCCAGCGCCCACCACTGCGATACGCTTGGACGCTCTTGCGGGACGGATGATAATTTCCGTTTCATAGCCGGCGAGCGGATTGACTAGGCAACTTGCGATCTGTTTCGAAAAGGTATGGTCGAGACAGGCCTGGTTACAGGCGATACAGGTATTGATACTCGAGGCACGACCCTCGGTCGCTTTGCGAACGAAATCAGGGTCGGCCAGCAACGGCCTCGCCATCGACACGAGATCAGCGTCGCCCGCCGCAAGGATCTGCTCGGCAGTTTGCGGATCGTTGATGCGATTACTGGTGCAGATGGGAATGGAAATCTCAGCCTTCAATTTTTTGGCGAGCCAAGTGAAGGCGCCTCGCGGCACTGAAGTAGCAATAGTCGGGATTCGCGCCTCGTGCCAACCAATGCCCTAGTTGATTAAGGTGGCACCTGCCTGCTCAATGGCCTTGGCGAGCATCACCACTTCTTCCC
>JBIIHO010000013.1:0-14687 GCA_044235605.1 Steroidobacteraceae bacterium
CGTGGCGCCGGCCAAATGGACGCGCGACAACATCGCGTACATGAAGAAGCAGTTGCAGGCGCTTGGCTTCGCTCTCGACTGGGAGCGCGAGGTCGCGACCTGTGACTCTTCGTACTATCGCTGGAATCAATGGCTCTTTCTGCGTATGCGCGAGAAGGGTATCGCCTACAAAAAAACCGGCGTGGTGAATTGGGATCCGATCGATCAGACCGTGCTTGCGAACGAGCAGGTCATCGATGGTCGCGGCTGGCGCACGGGTGCGCTCGTCGAGAAGCGCGAAATCCCGATGTATTACCTCAACATCACGGCGTACGCCGATGAGCTGCTCGGCGATCTCTCGACCCTCGGCGGTTGGCCCGAGCGCGTCAAATTGATGCAGGCGAACTGGATCGGTCGTAGCGAAGGCGCCGAGATATCTTTCCCGTTCGCCGACGATGCGCGTGCGGCGCTGCGTGCTGCGGGTCAAACGGGCGATGCGCTCAAAGTATTCACCACTCGTGCGGATACGCTTTTCGGCGTGACCTTCATGGCGATCGCAGCCGAGCACCCGCTCGCACTGGCGGCTGGTGCTCACAATCCTGAGCTTCAGGCGTTCATCGACGAGTGCCGTCGTGGCAGCACCATGGAAGCCGATGTCGCCACCATGGAAAAGAAAGGGCGCCGCACCGGTCTACATGTGTTGCACCCCGTCACCGGTAAGCCGGTGGAGGTATGGGTCGCCAACTACGTGCTCATGGGTTACGGCGAGGGCGCCGTGATGGGTGTGCCCGCCCACGATGAGCGCGACTTCGAATTCGCTTCAAAGAATGGCATCGATATCGTCACCGTGGTGCGACCGCGAGACGGGTCGTGGCAAAAAGTGGAAGCGCCGTGGCAGGCCTCTTATGGCGACTATGGCGTGATCGTCGAGTCCGGTGAGTTTTCCGGACTCGAGTCGACGGCCGCAGTCTCCGCGATCGCTGCCGCTCTCGATAAAAAAGGGCTCGGTCGTAAGCGTGTGCAATTTCGCTTGCGCGATTGGGGCATTTCTCGCCAGCGTTATTGGGGTTGTCCGATTCCGCTCATCCACTGCGAGCACTGCGGCGAGGTGCCGGTGCCCGACGAACACTTACCCGTCGTGCTGCCCGAAGATCTCGTGCCGGACGGCAGCGGCAATCCGCTCGGTAAGACCCCGTCATTCTGGAAGGTGGATTGTCCGACTTGCGGTAAGCCAGCTCGTCGCGAGACCGATACCATGGACACCTTCGTCGACTCGTCCTGGTATTTCCTGCGCTATGCGTCGGCCGACAACGCCACGGCGATGGTCGATGAGCGGGCCAAATATTGGCTGCCGGTCGATCAGTACATCGGCGGCATCGAGCATGCGATCTTGCATCTGCTGTACTCGCGATTCTGGACGAAGGTCATGCGTGACCTCGGCCTCGTCACGGTGGGTGAACCGTTCGCCAATCTGCTCACTCAAGGCATGGTGCTGAACCACATCTACTCTCATCAGCCTGCAGAGGGTCGGCGCGCCTATTTCAATCCGCTCGACGTCGACGAAGAAGAGCAGAACGGTATCAAACGCTGGTATGCGACCCGCGCCGACGGATCTCGTCTCGAGGTGAACTACGACGGCCTCGGTACGATGTCGAAGTCGAAGAACAACGGTGTCGATCCGCAGAGTCTCGTCGAAAAATACGGAGCCGACACGGCGCGTCTCTTCATGATGTTCGCAGCGCCGCCCGAGCAGACCCTCGAATGGTCAGACGAGGGTGTGCAAGGGGCATTCCGATTCATACGTCGACTGTGGACGGCGGTGTATCAGCACGTCAGCGCAGGCCCTGCCGCGCCCGTCGATAAATCGGCCTTAAATGCCGCACAAAAAGATCTGCGACGTGCGGCGCATCAGGGGCTCGCCAAGGTGACGGATGACATCGGACGTCGACGTACGTTCAACACCGCAGTCGCCGCGGTCATGGAGCTGCTGAACGCCGTATCGCGATTCGACGATCGCAGTCCGCAGGGGCGTGCGGTGGTTCAGGAAGCGCTCGAGATCGCCGTCATCGGCCTCTCGCCTATCGTCCCTCACGTCTGTCACGAGCTCTGGAAAGCGCTCGGGCATCGTGAAGCGATCGTCGATGTATCCTGGCCGACGGTCGATCGTGACGCGCTGAGTCAGGATGCGCTTACTTTGGTTGTACAAGTCAACGGCAAGCTGCGTGGACAGATCACCGTAGCCGTCGATGCCGATGAGGCAACCATTCGCGCGGCAGCGCTCGCGGACGAGACCGTGAAGCGCTTTATCGGCGATGCGACCCCGAAGAAAATCGTGGTCGTGCCGCGTAAGCTCGTCAACGTGGTCGTGTGATGCGATTTCGGAAGCTCATTCTTGCGCTCGTGGTCGTACTCGTCGCAGGTTGTGGGTTTCACTTGCAGGGTACGGTGCCGATCGCTGGAGATCTGCAACGCCTCACCTTGCAGGTCACGGATAGCCAGAGTGACTTCGTCAACGCCATGCAACGCAATCTCCGTAGCGCAGGCGTGGTTATGGGGCCTGGCAGCGAGACGGTACTCGTGATCGAGCGCGACGAATTGATCGAGCGCGTGGCGTCAGTTTCCGCGCGCAACCTCCCGCGTGAATACGAGTTGACCTATGCCGTTCAGTTTTCGGTGAAGGTTCGGGGAGAGCCCAAGGTCACGAGTGAGCGGATCGCGGTGACCCGCGACTTCAGTTTCGATGAGCGGCTTGCGCTCGCCAAAGAACGCGAGCGTGATCAGCTGCGCGCAACTTTGGCGGAAGAGGCGGCAGGTATCGTCTTGCAACGGCTCTCGAGCTTGCGCTGAGCGCGTCACAACGCCTGTGAGAATGCTCGACGAGCCGCTGCGTATCGCGTTGTCCGCGCTACTCGAGTCGTACGGCCTCGCTGTTCGATACGTGACGGAAGGTGAGCAGATCCCCGGGTCTTACTGGGGTGACAGCGAAGCAGGCCTCGTCAACTCCACGCTTTTTCTTCGACCCGACACGCCGCTGCACTCGGCCTTGCACGAGGCTGCGCATTTCGTCTGTATGGATGAGGCGCGTCGCAGGAGTCTCGATCGTGACGCCGGTGGAGACGTGTTGGAAGAAAACGCAGTCTGTTATCTGCAAATTCTTTGGGGTGATGTTCTGCCGGAGGTCGGCGCCGAATCCGTTATGGCAGACATGGACGAGTGGGGTTACACGTTCAGGCTGGGATCTGCGGCTCGCTGGTTTCGGGAAGATGCCGAGGATGCTCGAGGCTGGCTGCAGTCCCGCGGCTTACTCGATCAAAACGACGCGTTGAGGCTCGGTCAGCGCGTAGCGTAGCGGTCGGTTGCCGCGACGAGCTCGCTCAATATGCCGGGCTCGAACGCCGAGTGACCGGCGTCGGCGATGACACGTAGGTCGGCTTCGGGCCACGCTCGGTGGAGATCCCAGGCGCTTTTCATGGGGCAGACGACATCGTACCGACCCTGCACGATGGTGCAGGGAAGATGTCGGATCTTCGGGACGTCATCGAGTAGTTGCGACGGGGTGCGTAGGAAACCACCGTTGATGAAGTAATGACACTCGATGCGAGCGAAGGCATCGGCGACTTCGTCTTCTGCGAACTTGGCGACGTAATCGGGGTTGAGTCGCAGAAAGCTCGTGGCACTTTCCCATACGGACCAGGCGATTGCCGCTTCGCGACGCACCTTGGGATCGTCGCTCGTCAAACGACGATAGTACGCCTGCATGAGTTCGCCGCGCTCATCAGGAGGAATCGGCTTGACGAACTCTTCGTACAGATCGGGGTAGAGCGCCCCGGTGCCGTCCGGTGTTTCGTAGAACCAGCGGAACTCCCAAGGACGAACCAGGAAGATGCCGCGCAGCACGAGCTCGGTGACGCGTTCGGGGTGACTCTGTGCGTAGGCGAGTGCGAGCGTCGAGCCCCATGAGCCGCCGAACACCTGCCATGTGTCGATGCCGAGATGCTCTCTCAAGCGTTCGATGTCGGAGACGAGATGCCAGGTGGTGTTGTCGACGAGGCTGGCGTAGGGCCGACTCTTGCCACAGCCGCGTTGATCGAAGAGCACGATACGATAGCGAGCAGGATCAAAGAAACGCCGCATGCGCGCGTCGGTGCCGCCGCCGGGGCCGCCGTGCAAGAAGACGACGGGCTTGCCCGCGGGGTTACCGCTCTCTTCCCAATAAATTTCATGGAGGTCGGAGACGCGTAGCCAGCCGCTACGGCGAGCGTCGATGGCGGGGTAGAGTTCGCGAAGCATGGAGGCTCTTTGTGGTGGGCGCTGTGGGCGGTGTGTTCGGCTGATTAGGTGCGGCTGATCATCGGGCCGAGCGGCGCACCGCCGACCAAATGAACGTGAAGGTGGTAGACCTCCTGGCCGCCATCACCATTGCAGTTGATGATCAGACGATAACCGCTTTCGGCGATGCCCTCTCGTTTGGCGAGGTCGCGGGCTACCGTAAACATGTGACCGATCAGGGCCTCATCGCTATCGACGATGTCGTTCGCGGTGGGGATGGGCTTATTCGGTACCACCAGAATATGAACCGGCGCTCGCGGATGGATATCGCGGAATGCCGTGACGCGATCGTCTTGATGGACGATGTCACCGGGAATTTGTCTTGCGATGATTTTTTCGAAGAGCGTGGACATGGGGTCAATACTTGTAGACCTCGACCTTCGAGCCGTCGAGCTGATAAGCCGACGCACCGAGGCGAGTGGTTTTGTTGGTGGTTTTCATGCGGCCGGTGATCCAATACGCCTCGTAGATCGAGTCGAGCGCTACACCCTTGCTCATACGCACGTAAACGATTTGATTGGGCGGCGGGGGCGGTACGTGGATGCAGGCACCGAAGTAGGGCACGAGAAAGAACTCGGATACGAGTCCGTCCTTACCGATGTCGAGCGGTACGATGAACCCGGGAATTTTGACGTTCGTACCGTCGAGCGCCTTATTGATGGAGAAGTCCATCACCTGTTGAGCCGCCATGCCGCCTTCGCCGAGGTAGTCATGGGTAGCAGGCGGAGGGCCGGCCGCGAAACGTGAGCGCGCATCGGGAGGGAGTAATTCATCCCAGTCGATTTCACGAGCGACCCCGGCGGGAGTCGCGGGCTTTTTAGCTCGCTCCGGTACGGGTGTGCCGACGGCGGGCGGGGTGATGCCCTGCGCTTCGCTGTGGCCGCCGAGCAGCATGGCCGACACGAGAAGAGATAGAAAAATCTTTGACGGGATCATGTGAACCTTGTTGTGGTCGTTTCAAACACGGATGGTCAAACCATCGCTCAGTGTATTCCGATAAGCGCGCCAAGCTGGCAAAGCGCCCATCAGCAACGCGGCACCGATGATGGCACCGAGGATGGTCAAATCGTAGCCCGTCAGACCGCCGGGATCGAGAAAGATTCCAAAGCGCTTCTCGAGCAGAGGTTTTGCCGCGAAAATCAGTCCGTAACAGACCGCCACACCCGCAGCAACGCCGGCCGTCGCGAGCATGCCAGCCTCGGCGATAAGCAGGGTGAACACGTGTCGGGGTCTTGCGCCCACCGATCGCAGGATGGCCATCTCGCGACGGCGCTCATTGAGGCTCGTGAGGATCGCCGTGAGCATGCCAAGAAGACCGGCGAGTACGACAAAGGCAGCTACGATCATCAAGGCGGTGTCGGCAATCCCGACGAGATTCCAGAGCTGGCTGAGCGCTACGCCAGGGATGATGGCGAGCAGGGGCTCTTGCCGATACTCATTGATCGCGCGCTGCATGGTGAAGGTCATCACCTTGCTTTCCATGCCGACCATGAAAGCCGTGATGGACTGAGGCGTGAGGTCCATGGCTCTCGCTTCATCGGCTCCCACTTGACCGCCGGGTAGGGCCTGCATGCCACTTTGCCAGTCGACATGTATGGCGGTGATGGCCTCAAGACTCACGTGGACGGTTCGATCGATCGGTGTACCGGTACGTTCGAGTACTCCCACCACGGTGAAGGGTTTGTCGTCATGTTGTGCGAAGCTGACATTCCCGAGGCCGTGAGCGACGACGATCTTGGAGCCGACCGAGTAGCCGAGTTGCTTCGCTACTTCCGCACCGACCACGGCGTCATATAGATCTGCGAAAGGCTTACCGGCGGCGAACCGTATTTCGCGATCACCCGCGAATCGGTAATGTTTGAAGTAGTCCCCGTTTGTGCCCATCACACGAAAGCCGCGATGCGAGTCGCCGAGCGAAATGGGAATCGTCCAGGCGACATCGGGGTGCCGCGCAATTTTTTGATAGCTCTCCCAACTGACATTGGCTGTCGCATCGCCGACGCGAAAAACGGAGTAGAGCAGAAGATTGAGTTGTCCTGATCTGGCGCCGACGATCAAATCGACCCCTGAGACCGTGTTGGCGAACCCGTCCCGCGCCGCCGTGCGCATTTTTTCGACGCCGAGCAACAACGCGACGCTGATGGCGATAGCGCTGATGGTTAGCAAGGCCGTGGCTCGACGATTGCGTAGAGACCTTAGGGCGAGGAGCACGGTTTTCATGCGCGATTGATCTCCCGCAATGAGAGATTTCGATCGAAAAGCGGACCCAGCGAAGTGTCGTGGCTCACGAAGAGCAGAGTGGTGTCCTGTGCTTTGCATTCATTCATGAGCAAGCGGAGGAAATCTTCTCGCGCGTCATGATCGAGCGATGAGGTCGGCTCGTCCGCGACGATGATGCCCGGACGACCGAGCAGAGCGCGCGCTGCTGCGACGCGCTGCTGTTGGCCGATAGAGAGCTCGGTGACGGGGCGATCGAGATAGTCCGGCGATCCGAGGCCGAGCGCCGCGAGCAAGCGACGGCCTTCTGCGGCGAGATCGCCGCCTGGGATGCGTGCGGCGCGAGCCGGTGAAAACTGAGTCGGCAGCAGCACGTTTTCGAGAACGCCGAGGTAGGGTATGAGGTTGAACATCTGGAAGATGAATCCGATGTGTTCACCTCTGAAGCGATCGCGCTCACCGGCCGAGAGTGCGGTGATGTCGGTTCCGAGCAGGCACACGCGCCCACGCGCGGGATGGAGGACACCACCGAGGAGCCCGAGCAAGGTGCTTTTCCCGCTGCCGCTGGGGCCGCGCAGGAAGACACGCTCGCCGCGGGCGACTGAGAACTGCGCGATATCGATGACCGGCGGCTTGCCGGGCCAAGCGTAGAGCAGGTCGGTCGCATCGATAGCGACCGAATTCGAGGATAGCAGTGAGGTCACCGCGTTACTTTAACGAAACCCGCAGGCTCCCGGGAGCGAGTGTTTCTTGCCGCTGCATGGTGGCGCTGATCAGATTGACCTCAGCGTTTTCGACATCTTTGAGGCGACGTAGCGCCCAGAGCTCCACCCACTCGAGTGCCGCGGGATTATCGCAACGGAAGGCATATCGGGGTCGGTAGTCGGCATGACCGCTGCCGAGCTTGGGTGCTTCGTAGGTCACGGACTGCAGACGGCAACCTGCAGTACGCGGGACGCCCGCGATATCGCGGCCAGCCGAGAGCCACGCATCGACCGAGGCGACGGCTTGACGCTCGACTTCGTTTCGGGGGGCTTTCTCGAATCCGAGTACGTTGACGGCCGGCGCGTCGATCTCGAGCGAGAGCACATTACCTTCCACCGCGACGTTGAACGTCACGGCCCCATGGACGTGCTTATCTTTTCCGAAGGCCTCGATCGAGGGAATGACGAGCGCCAGCACGACGCACGGCAAGGTCAGTTTCCGTAAACGACTGGGCATGACGATGAGCTCCTAAAACTTCAACTGCAATCCTACAGCCAGATGACGAGCAGCCAGAGGGGCGACATCTTTGAGCGGCGATGCGTGACGGCGCATCTCTTCGTCCAGAAGATTCACGCCCCGTACGAACCAGAGCATATCGGTTGTCCCCGCGCGCAGGCGATAGGTCACTTCAGCATTCACGGCCTTGAAGCCTGCAGTGCGAGTCTCGCCCACGGCCAAATCGTCCTGGGCGTCGTGGTGCAAGGTCTCGAGGGCGAGGCGGAGCGGTCCTGCGGTGTACCCAAGTTCGAGGCCCAGCCGTCGCGGCGGAATCTGCGGTAACGGATCACCGGCGGAATCTCGTGCGCGGACGTAATCACCGAACACACGCACTCCGATCTTGCCGGAGGCGACCTGAAGAAGTGCGTCGTGCCGCCAATCGAACTCGGCGCCCTCGAAGCGGGCATCGACGCCTGTGAAGCGTACGACGGGCAAATCGTCTTCGATCGAGCCTTCGGGCATCGCTGCGATGAACTGGTCATAGTCCGCAACGAAGGCGTTCACCTGCAAGGTCCATCCAGATTCCGCTCGGTACTGAAGGCCGAGATCAGCCGTCCCGCCTCTTTCGATACCCAGAGTCTCATCACCGATCTCGAATCGTTGAACGGCGAGGTGGGGACCGAATGCAAAGAGTTCAGTCGCGGTGGGGTGACGTGCGGTCGAGGTAAGTTGTAGCGTGACCGCCCACGGATCGCTCAGGCGCCATCGTGCGCCGATCGACCCGCTGAGAGCGTCGTCGGCGTAGTCACCCCCCTCGAGATCAATATTCTGCTTCTCGATACGCAGGCCGCCCTCGAGCGTAAGTGAGCCGATGCTCGTTTCACCGAATGCGTAAGCGCCGAGATGACGGGTGCGCGAGGCGGGCAAGAAAGCTTCGTCTCCCTCGGCATCAAAGTCGAGCTCACGCCACTGCAGCCCGATCGACCAAAGGCCGTCTCGATCGGCACTCACGCGCAGTTCCTGGCCTGCCTGAGCGTAGAACGTACCGACCTCATCGCCCTCGAGCTCGGCATGTTCGTAGTCGTTGCGTGCAGCGCGAAGCCTCACTGCATCGAAGGGGCCGTCAAGACGCCATTCGCCTGCGAAATCGATTCGCTGCTGATCGAGTCCGAGCCGAACGTCCTCGTCCTCGTGCTCGTCCTCGTGATGCTCATCTTCATGATCCTCATGGTGATGATGACCATGACCGGGCAGACCGTAGTTGCTACGAAGACCGTTCAAAGAAATAGCGAACGACGACCGTTCGCCGATCCAGCTCAGGCCCGCGCTACCGCCGCGAGCTTCACCGTTGGAGTTTTCGAGACGACCGTCGGGTATGCGTAAGTCGTCAGCCTGGAAATGATGGAGATCTCCGAAAAACTGTAAGCGATCTCCAGCATGACCACCGACTCGCGCTGCGACTCCGCGCTCGTTCGCCGCCGTATCGCCGCGCATTTCTACCGTGCCAGCGAACGGAGAGTCGTATCGCGACAGCGCGAGGCGAGGCGTGATGACATTGACCGCGCCTGCCGCTGCGGCCGAGCCGAAGAGCAGTGCGGCAGGTCCGCGCACGATCTCGACACGATCAGCGAGCAGAGGTTCGAGCGCAACGGCGTGATCGTCCGACAGCGCGGCGACATCGAGGGTGTCGGCCCCGTCTTGGTAGGTCTGAACGCGTAGCCCGCCTTGGCCACGAATGATGGGACGGCTCGCGATCGGTCCGAACGCCGTGGCTGAAACGCCGGGCTGATCGGCGAGCGTTTCGCCAAGGCTGCTTTCCCGACGAGTCACCAGCGTTTCGCCCGCCAGCACCGATACCGGCTGGGCGGTCTCGAACACCTTTTTTCGCAGCGGGGTGGCCGTGATCACGACTTCTTCGAGGTCGGCCAGGGTCGCTCCCGACTGACTATGGCCCGGGACGGCGGCGGTGGCAGCCAACACCAACAGAGAGAGGGGTGTTTTCATAAGGAGGTATGTAATTAAATTACTATAGTGATACTTTATAACATCTAAACACGAGTGACCAGACCCCGCCGCTCGGCGAGTTGTCGCCGATAATCGGGGTCCTCCATGAAACTCAGCCTCGACAATCTCGCAGTACACCTGAAGCAAGCGGTTCAACGCGGCCAGCTCCCCCCGGCGTACCTCGTCTCGGGTGATGAGGACCTGCTCGTCGGAGAGGCCTGCGATGCGATTCGTACGGCGGCGCGATCTGCGGGCTTCGTCGAGCGCGAGACACATTTTCCGGAACGTAGTGCCGACTGGGCGGATATCGCCGCGTCGCTCTCGTCGATGTCCCTGTTCGGTGATCGTCGGATCGTCGAAATTCGTTTCTCGGGTAAGGCCGGAAAGGAAGGGGGCGCAGCCCTTCAAAAAATGCTCGAGGGCGCGGGAGCCGATACCTTGTTGCTCGTGATCACGCCGCGTCTTGATTACGCCGCGCAGAACACGGCTTGGGTCAAAGCCATCGACTCCAAGGCGGCGTGGTTGCCGATTTGGGAAATTGGTCCGCGCCAGCTCGAGTCTTGGCTGTCGCAGCGACTTCGCGCCGCAGGGCTTGAGCCTACGAGCGATGCAGTCGCTTTGCTCGCTTCGAGAGTGGAAGGCAATTTGCTCGCGGCCAAGCAGGAAATCGAAAAACTCAAATTGCTCGTGCCCGCAGGCCGACTCGACGCGACCGCTGTGCTTGAAGCGGTGACTTCGAGTGCGCGTTACGATGTATTCGGTTTGGGCGAGGCGGTGGTGTCGGGCGATGCGTCTCGTGCCCTGCGCATTCTGTCGGGGCTTCGAGGCGAAGGCACCGAGCCTACGCTCGTCCTGTGGTCGATCACGCGCGAACTACGAAATCTTTGGGCGCTGCGCCGCGGCGATGATCCATCGCGTCGGCCTGGGCCGAGACCCTCCCCATCGCAACTCGCCGCACTCGAGCGAGCGCGACCGCGAGCGGCTCGTATGCCTTTCGCTCGTCTCGCCTCGCGTGCGCTACGCGCAGATCGCATGATCAAAGGGCGTCTTGCGGGAGATCCGTGGGATGAACTGACGTTGCTCTGTGCAGAGTGCTGCGGTCTCCGCCCGATTAAGTGAACATCATGAGCGTCGCAACCTCTGCGCCTGTCGGTATCTTTGGCGGTACCTTCGATCCGATTCATGTCGGGCATCTGCGTACCGGCTACGAGTTGATGCACGCCCTGCAACTTGCCGAAGTCCGTTGGATCCCAGTGGGTAATCCGGGTCATCGCGACCCGCCACTTGCTTCGGCGTCGTTACGTCTCGAGATGGTACGCGTGGCGATCGCCGGCCAGCCGGGATTCGTTCTTGATGATCGTGAAATCCGTCGTAGCGGCGTGAGTCGCACCATCGATACGCTCTGCGAGTTACGCGAGGAGTATCCAGATCGGTCGATCAGCGTACTGCTCGGGATGGATGCTTTCGCGGGATTCATGCACTGGCATCGTTGGCAGGAGATCTTCGATTACGCGCATCTCGTGGTTGCGCATCGACCTGGCTGGCCGCCGCCGATCGACGGTCCGCTTGCGGCGTTGTTGGCTGAGCGGGCGATGCCCGATGTCCGAACTTTGCACTCGGTGCCCTGTGGTGGCATTCACGTGCGCAAGGTCACACCGCTCGAGGTGTCCTCCACCGATCTGCGCGAACTTCTGGTCGCGGGCGACGACCCGAGATTTCTGGTTCCGGATCCCGTCCGAACCATCATCGTCGAATCAGGATGTTATGCTCGCGCGCATGAATAAACCCCGCTCGTCCGCCCGTAAGCCTGCGAAGAAATCCCCCGTCCGCAAAGCCGTCAAACCCCGCAAGACAGCGACTACCTCAGGGGTCGCAGCGGGGCGCAAACCGCGAGCCGTGCCTCCGGCGCTGCGTATCGTCGAAGCGGCATTGTCCGATATGAAAGCCGTCGACGTGAGGGTCCTCGACGTACGCGGCATGAGCGACGTCGCCGATTTCATGGTGATTGCGAGCGGCACGTCCGATCGTCACCTGCGCTCGATCGCTGATCGCGTCGTACAAATGGCCAAGGCCTCAGGTCAGCGCCCCCTCGGTGTCGAGGGCGAGCAGCAGGGCGAGTGGGTACTCGTCGATCTGCCGGATGTCATGGTGCACATCATGCTGCCTCGTACTCGCGAGTTTTATCAGCTTGAGCATCTTTGGGAGCCGCGTACACCGGCGCCTCGCAATTCCAACAGCGGTGGCAAGCGGACGTCCGCGGCGCGCGGCTAAACAACCTTCGATCTTCGAAAGGCAGGTGCATCGATGCGTCTGCGAATCATCACCGTCGGTTCGCGTCAGCCCGCATGGGTCGATGACGCGGTTGCCGATTATCTCAAGCGCTTTCGAGCGCCCTGGCGTGCCGAGCTCGTGGAGCTCGAGGCGGTCCCGCGCACGGGAGGACGCTCTGCCGACGCAGCGCTCGAGCGCGAAGGCGAGCGTGTACTGGCTGCGCTGCGCGAGCGAGAGAGGGTGGTGCTTCTCGATGAAACGGGAAAATCTTTGAGTACGCGTGAACTCGCCTCGAGACTCGAGACTCTGGCCTCATCTTCGCCGGATCTGGCGTTGCTCATCGGTGGCGCAGATGGGCACGCGCCCGCTGTCCGAGCACGCGCTGCCGAGAGTTGGTCGCTGTCAAAAATGACGTTACCGCACGGGCTCGCTCGCGTGATGCTGATCGAGCAACTCTACCGGGCGTTTTCCCTCTCGCAGGGCCACCCTTATCACCGTGATTGATGTCGGCGTATGACTCTCCATGCTTCCATTTGTTTAGCCTCGGCATCGCCACGTCGCTGCGAGCTACTGCGACAGATTGGAGTGACGTTCGTTGTGCAACCTGCCGATCTCAACGAAGACGAGCAGGTGGGCGAATTGCCAGAAATCTATGTCGAGCGTCTGGCACGGTCGAAGGCGGAGTGGGTGTGGCGATCGAGACGCGAAGCAGGCCTCGAAGCCTTGCCCGTGCTCGGCGCCGATACGACCGTGACCGTGGACGGACTCGTGCTTGGCAAGCCGGCCGACGAAGCCGCGTTGCTCGCGACCTTCGCCCGTCTATCGGGACGCGAACACGAAGTGCTCTCGGCGGTGGCGCTCGTCTCTGCGACGGGCACGAGTTCGAGACTGTCCCGCACGCGCGTACGATTTCGGGTCGTGATGCCCGAGGAGGCAAAAAAATATTGGGCGACCGGAGAGCCGCGCGATAAGGCGGGCGGATACGCTATTCAGGGCTATGGCGCGGTATTCATAGAGCACATCGCCGGCAGTTATTCGGGGGTTATGGGTCTGCCGCTGGCTGAAACGGCTGAATTGTTCGTCGCAGCGGGCGTGTCGGTATGGCACCCTGAGGCATGAGCGCCGAAATCCTCATCAATGTCGCGCCGCGCGAGACTCGGGCCGCTGTGCTCGAGGGAGGCGTGCTGCAAGAGGTTTTCGTCGAGCGCGCGAGTCGTCGCGGGCTCGTCGGCAACATCTATAAAGGTCGAATCACGCGCGTCCTCCCCGGTATGCAAGCGGCGTTCATCGAGATGGGCCTGGCGCGCAGCGCGTTTCTGCATGTCAACGATATCGTCAGCGCTGATTCGCGTTTCGATGCGCAAAGTGTCGCCGCCGCTGGGGTTTCCGGAGGGCCGTCGGGGCTGCCGTCGCCGTCTCCCGAAGAGTCGGTCGACATTCGTCGTCTGATCAATCCCGGGGACGACATCGTCGTGCAGGTCGTCAAAGATCCCATGGGTGCCAAGGGCGCTCGCCTTACGACATTCATTTCTTTGCCCTCGCGATATCTCGTTTTCATGCCCCGCGGCCGAGGCATCGGTATTTCCTCGCGCATCGAGGGCGAAGTTGAACGACAGCGGCTGCGCGAAGCGATGCAGACGTTGGTGGGCGAGGGGCACTCCGGAGGTTACATCGTGAGAACGGCTGCGGAGGGCGTCGACGCGTCCTTACTCGCCGCCGATTTCGCCTACCTCGGCAGACTGTGGTCGCATGTTCAGGAGCGCGGGCTACGCGCCTCACCCGGTGAGCTCGTGCACGAAGATCTGCCATTGGCGCTGCGCATATTGCGCGATGAGCTCGGCCGAGGCGTCGAGCGTGTACTCGTCGACGATGCAGATGAGCTCACACGTATGCGCCAGTTCGTTCAGGACTTCATCCCGACCCATGCTTTGCGGCTTGAGGTGCACGGTGGACCGCGGCCGATCTTAGATTTGCACGGTGTCGAAGAAGAAATTAATCGCGCGCTCGAACGAAAAGTGGCGCTGAAGTCTGGAGGTTACCTCGTCATCGATCAGACCGAATCGATGACGACCATCGACGTCAATACGGGTGGTTTCGTCGGTCATCGCAATCTCGAAGACACCATCTTTCGCACCAATCTCGAGGCGGCGGTGGCGATCGCGCGTCAGCTACGGCTGCGAAATCTCGGCGGCATCATCATCATCGACTTCATCGACATGTCGGATGAGTCGCACCGTAGCCAGGTGCTCGCGGCGCTCGAGCAAGCCCTCGCGGCAGATCATGCGCAGACTCAGGTTGCGCCGATCTCGCCTCTCGGACTCGTCGAGATGACGCGTAAGCGCACCCGAGAGAGTCTCGAGCATCTGCTCTGCGAGAGTTGTCCGACCTGTGAGGGCCGTGGTTCGATCCGTTCAGTAGAAACAGTGTGTCAGGATATTTTTCGCGAATTGTTGCGACAGGCGCGACAGTTCGGTAGTCGCGAGCTTCTGGTGCTTGCGCACCAAGACGTTGTCGAGCGTCTGCTCGGGGACGAATCCACGGTTCTCGCAGAACTCGAGGGCAACGTGGGTCGACCGATCCGTCTGCAGGCGGAGTCGCTCTATGAAATCGATCGCTACGATGTTGTTCTGGTCTGAGGCCTCTGCATGACGATCGTCGCTGCCGTACAAATGACTTCGGGGCCC
>JBIIHO010000154.1:0-4656 GCA_044235605.1 Steroidobacteraceae bacterium
TTCGTAAGCCGAAGTCGATCTCGATACGTCCGCCTTTAGGGAGACACCGCGACTGCGCGACCCTCGCGTCGCGGATCCGCGGCGCCCAAAAGCGTTCCATCGGGCGCCACCCGCACGGCATGCAAGCCCGAACCCTCACCGGCACCTCGATTGTTTCTGAACGTGTGTCCCAAAGCAGCAAGCTGCTCGAGCAACGCCGGATCGGCTCGCGAGACTTCAGCGACGAGGGCGCCCCGAGCGATCATGTTCGGCAGATCCACCGCCTGCTGCGGCGACAGATTCCAGTCGAGCATGCCCACCAGCGCTTTGCTGACGTAGGCGATGATCGCATTGCCTCCCGGCGAACCGACGGCGAGCTCGAAACGTCCGTCGCGAAAAACGATCGTCGGCGACATCGACGAGCGAGGCTTTTTACCCGGCGCGACGGCATTGGCGATCGGCGCTCCAGACTCATCCACCGGGCGAAAGCTGAAATCGGTCAGTTGATTATTGAGGAAAAATCCGCCGGCCATACGCTGCGAACCGAACAGCCCTTCGACCGTCGTCGTCATCGACACCACATTGCCGCGTGTATCGACGACGACAAAATGACTCGTACCCGTACCCATCCCTGTCGCATCACGACCACGCGGCGTGGACCCGGGTGGATTGCCGGGCTGCACGGTCGTCATCGCTCGCGTCGACGAGATGAGGGCAGCGCGCGAACGTAAATACGTTTTATCGATGAGCCCTGCGAGCGGCACTGAGGTGTAACGATCATCGGCGACATAAGTATCGCGATCGGCATACGCGAGACGTTGCGCTTCTATGAAATGATGCCAACCGGCGACCGTCGATGGACCCATCGATGACATCTCGAAACTCTCGAGCGTACCGAGTACGGAGAGTATGGCGATGCCGCCGGATGACGGCGGTCTCATGCCGCAGACGACGTACACACGATAGGTATCGCAGACCGGCTCCAGGCGATTGGGTCGGTAAGCACGCAGATCCTCGTGGGACAACGTCCCGGGGACGGGCTCGCGTCGAGCGGCGGCAACGATCTCGTCGGCGAGCGGACCCTCACGAAACGCTTTCGCACCCTCCCTCGCGATTCGCCGGACAGACTCGGCATATTTTCGATTGACTAGTCTGCTGCCAACCGGCAACGGCGTGCGACCATCGGTCGTGAGATAAGCCGCCGCCTCGGCAGGAAACCCCTCGCGCGACACGGCCGTCGTGATCATTTCATTGAGGCGTGGCGATACCGCAAAACCCTCCTCCGCAATCTGCGCCGCGCGTTGCCACGACCGCGCCCACGGAAGTCGACCATGCTCGGCATGTGCCATCTCGAGCATCGCGACGGCGCCGGGCACACCGATGGACCGCCCGGAACGAATCGCCGCGAGAGAACTCATCGGCTTACCGTCGGCCATCAGAAACATATCGGGCGTCGCACCGAGCGGCGCCACTTCACGACCGTCGTAGGTGACGACATCACCGGTCGTCACGTCGTAATGCACGAGGAACGCTCCGCCGCCGATCCCAGAGGACTGCGGCTCGACGAGGCCGAGCACCGCTTGAACTGCGATCGCCGCGTCGACTGCCGAACCGCCGGATTTCAGAATTTCGACACCTGCCTCAACGGCGAGCGGATTGGCTGCTGCAACCATGCCACCCGAGCGCCAAGCGAGATTGGGCTTCGCCTCGATGACCGTCGTCTTCTTGGCGCTCAGCACCGCCGGCACCGCGTTGCCCGACCCTACACCGCCAGCGCACCCCGCAAAACCGGTCAGTACAATGGCGCCCACCAAGGCGAAGCATGCCGCGCCGAGCCGATTCCTCAAAGATTTCACAGCAAGACTTCGATGTCGGAAACGAGACTCTCTGGCTTGTCCGTCGGCGCGTAGCGACGAACGACCCGACCGTCCCGATCGATCAAAAACTTGGTGAAGTTCCACTTGATACCCTCGGTTCCGAGGACACCCTTCGCCGAAGACTTTAGATGCTCGTAGAGCGGGTGCGCTCCAGCGCCGTTGACCTCGATCTTTGCGAACATCGGGAAGGTCACGTCGTAGTTCAATGAGCAGAACTTTCGGATCTCTTCTTCGTTACCCGGCTCTTGATGCCCGAACTGATCACAAGGAAAACCGAGCACGGCAAATCCGCGATCGGCGAACTTACGCTGCAAAGCCTCTAGACCCGTGTACTGCGGCGTGAAGCCGCACTTACTCGCCACGTTGACGATCAACAGCACTTTTCCCTTGTACTCCGCCAACGAACGATCGACCCCGTCGATCGCCCGCGCCGAAAAATCATGCACGCTAGACATAAATCACTCCTTCAACCGAACGGCGCCACGCCGAACAAACGCTGGTGCCAACCCATGACGAACCCACCGTAAAGCACGAGCCCTCCGAGCACCGCGATGACATCGTTAAGCGCAGTCGAAGGCGCCATCGGTCTTGGGCGCTCAGCGCGACGCTTGAGCGAGATGCGGTCGGCGACCGCCCACACCAAAAATCCGCCGAAGAGCAACACGTCGGCCAGCATGCCGTTGGCGAGCAGATGCGAGAGCGCCCAGAGCTTGACCGCGACGAGCATCGGATGTTTCGCCACGCGCTGCAGACGACCCGGAAGATAGGCAGCAAGGAGTAGCGGGAATACCGGGAGCATCAACAACGCGGCGACATGTCGCAGACCAGTGGGCGGCAAGTAGACGATTTGCGGATCGAGCCGTAGTGCGGCATAGCCGCTGATCATCAAAAAGAACCCGACTATCGAGGGCACCGAGTAAATGAGTTTCCATCGGATGTCTCCGAGCTGACTCACCAGCCCATCACGCCAACCCGGCGCAACGATCGACACCGAATGCACTCCAAAGAAAAGCAGCATGCCGACAAGCATCGTGATCATGACACTTTAGCCCTCGCACGACTGAGAAACAGAACGCCGAGCACAGCCAAGAACGCCGACATCACGAAGGGCGCCGCCGGTCCAAGCTTGAAATAAATCGGACCCGACAGTGCCGGCCCGACGATGCGACCCGCACTGCTCGAGGCATTGAACATTCCCATGACGGTGCCGCGCGAACGCGCGTCCGCTTCGAAAGACACGAGACTCGTAATCGCAGGCAGAAATAGGCCGTTCGCGAGGCCGAAAATGCAGATCGCCATCCAAACCATTGCGTCGTTCTGAGCCGTCGAGAAGAGTACGAGCCCCACCGTCACGCCGACTCCAGCGGCGATCGCCAGATGCTTCTCCCCGAATCGTTTGGCGAGCGGGCCTACGAGCCCTGCCTGCCCGACGGCCGACAACAACGCGAAGACCATGAAGTGAATGCCGATATCGCGGAGCGAGTAGTTGAAGAGATCGCGACCCCAGAACTGGAATACCGACTGCATCACGCCGCCGGCAATCGCGATAAAGAGCGACGCCAATACCAACCCAAGCAGAACCGGCCGACTGCGTATCGCCTCGAGAGGAGAGCGGCGCGGTGCGGGGGCTGCCGATTCACTCGGCATGTCCGTTGGCGATGCAGCATCCGCAGATTTAGCAGTGCTCTTGCCGAAAGGTTTACGCAAGTCCGCAGGTAGACTTTCGGGAAGGAAAAAAATCGTACCGACGAAAGCGAGTACCGAGAGCCCGGCCGAGGCGAGCGCGGGCCAATGCATGCTCGGCACGCCTCCGATGGTCCCGAGAAAACCTCCGATCACCGGGCCGACTGCGAAACCGACACCGAAGGCCGAGGCCACGATGCCGAGACCCTTGGCACGATCTTTCGTATCGGTGACGTCGGTGGTGTACGCAAACGCTGCCGCCAAATTGCCGGACATGATGCCGCCGAAGGCGCGTGCGACGAGCAGCGACTCGAGTGTCGTGGCGTAAGCCAACCAAACGAAAGAAAGAATCGTTCCCGCCGTGCTCAGAATGAGAATCGGTTTGCGGCCGTAGGCATCGCTGAAGCGACCCCAGATGGGCGTAGCAATCAATTGGAATAGGGAGAAAACGCCCGAGCCGCCGAAGGTCTTCCAGAAGTCGGAGGCCCCTAAGGACTCGGCCACGAACGGGAAAGGGATGGTCGTGATGCCAAACCCCGCGAGACTGATGAACACCACCAGCCACAGCACACCGAGTCTTTTCATTTTTCGCGCTCTACCCAGCCTTTCGACGAGGAACTGGCGCGCCCGGAGAGATTCGAACTCCCGACCCTCAGGTTCGAAGCCTGATGCTCTATCCAACTGAGCTACGGGCGCGTAGGCGGCAGTCTAGCACCGGCGACTCGCCCACCTTAAGATAGTCGCCGGCATTGCCGCCCCTTGATCAACGAGTTGCGCTGGAGAACCCACATGAAGACTCTGCTTTCCCTCGCCCTGGTCGCCGCTTCGATCGCAGCCGGCCCCGCTTTCGCCGCCTGCACCTATCCCAAGGCGCCGGATAGCATTCCTGATGGCAATACCGCCACGCTCGATCAAATGCTGGCGGCTCAACGTGCTGTCAAGGCCTTCGATGCCGCCATCACGGCGTATCAGAGCTGCCTGGAAGCCGAGAATAATGAAGCGCTCGCCGCCAACCCTGACCTCACCGAGGATCAGAAGAACGAGCGTCTCAAGATCGTCGCGCAAAAGCAGAATGCGGCGGTCGATGAGGCTCAGGCTCTTGCCGATCGCTTCAACG
>JBIIHO010000155.1:0-4650 GCA_044235605.1 Steroidobacteraceae bacterium
GCTGGGCCGGTGGCCAAACCTTCCTGCCCGCAGCACAACGACGCTGGTTCCTCGAGCGCCAGATCGGACTCGAAATCATGGAACTCGGCGCGGCCTGCCGGACGTACAACGTGCTGATCGGGGATGGGAGGCGAGTGGTCGCGCTGCTTTTCCCGGCCTCAACCCCGGCGCGCACCTGAACCCCGTCCGCGGGGACGCAAGAGCACCGCTCAGGTCGCGGTCACGACTCCGGCTTGTAGGGGCACAAACGACACCACCCCAAGCTTCTCCTTCTCGTACCCCTGCTCGCGTCGCGTGATACGCAGCAGTTCCTGCTTGCCTTCGCCACCCACGGGCATGACGAGGCGCCCGCCCACGGCGAGCTGCTTGAGTAGCGCATCAGGCACGGTCATCGGTGCGGCAGCGACGAGAATCCCGTCATAAGGCGCGTGCGATTTCCATCCCTCGTAGCCGTCGCCGTGTCGAAACTTCACGTTCTTGATGCCGAGTTCTTTGAGTCGCGACTTCGCTCGTGCGAGCAGTGGCTCGATACGCTCGATAGTGCAGAGCTTGGTGACGAGGCTCGAGAGCACGGCCGTTTGGTAACCGCAGCCCGTGCCAACTTCGAGCACGTTCTCGCGCGGCCCGCCTTCGAGCAAGGCCTCGGTCATGCGCGCCACGATATAGGGCTGCGAAATCGTCTGTCCGAATCCGATCGGTAAAGCCGTGTCTTCGTACGCTCGACTCGCGAGCGCCTCGTCGACGAACAGATGTCGCGGCACGTTTCGAATGCGCTCGAGTACGGCGGGCGTTTTCACGCCCTGCTCCATCAGTCGCTGCACCAGCCGCTCGCGGGTGCGTGCCGAGGTCATGCCGATGCCGCTGATCCGCGAGTCCATCATCAAGCAAGGCCCTGCAACCAGTCGCGCACGGTATCGAGCGCCGCGTGGCGTGTGAGATCGACCTGCAGCGGCGTCACCGAGACATAGCCTTCGGCCACCGCATTGAAATCGGTGCCCACGCCATCGTCCTGACCTTCACCTGCCATACCGACCCAGAATACCTCACGCCCGCGCGGATCCATGCTCTTGACCGAGCGCTCGGCGCGATGACGATGCCCGAGGCGCGTCGACTTGAAGCCCTTGAGTTCATTGAACGGGCGATGCGGCACATTAACGTTGAGGATCATGTTGCGATCGAGCGGGTGCGTGAGCAGTCGCTGCACGATGAGTCGTGCGACCTTGGCCGCCGCTGAATAATCCATATCGCCTTTCTCGGGTCGACGCAGCGAGAACGCGACGGTCGGCAAACCGAGAAAACGCCCCTCGATAGCTGCCGCGACGGTGCCCGAGTAGAGCACGTCATCGCCGAGGTTCTCGCCATTGTTGATACCCGAGACGACCATGTCGTGCTCGAAATCGAAGAGCCCAGAGATGGCGAGGTGCACGCAATCGGTGGGCGTGCCCGTCACGAAATGGCAGTTCGGCTCGAACTCGGTGACCCGCAACGGGTGCTCGAGCGTGAGCGCGTTGCTGGCACCACTGTGGTTACGCTCCGGGGCGACCACGGTGAGTTCGGCGAGACCCGTGAGCGCCTGACGCAGGGCAACGATGCCCGGCGCCCGATACCCATCGTCGTTGCTCACGAGGATTTTCATCGAGCTGTATCTTGGAGACCTGTGAAGTCAGACAATATACTGAAACGCCGGATTCCGAGGTAGCAGGATGCGCAAGCCCTCAGAGGATGACATTCGGGTGTTTCGCGACGCGGTGAAGGGAACTCGACCGCTCAGCGCCACGCCGCGCGTGCGTCCGAATCGCCCCAAACCCAAGCCCCGCGCACGTTTTCGTCGTCTCGGCGAGGCCGAGGTACTCGAAGAAAGCCTGCAGCTGAGTCCGATCGATCTCGAAGTCGAGTTCGGCGAGGAACTCACCTACCGCCGATCGGGAATACAGGATGCGGTCATGCGACGACTGCGTCGCGGCTATTACCGCGTCGAATCGGAGCTCGACTTGCACGGCCTCACCGTCCCCGAGGCCAAGAGCGCGATGCGCGATTTTCTCGCCCGGGCGATCGCAAGGCAGTGTCGCTGCGTACGCGTCATCCACGGTAAAGGCTTGGGCTCAGGGCCGCGCGGCCCCGTGATCAAGCAGGCGGTGAACGTAATATTGCGACGCACCGATCCGGTGGTTGCGTTTTGTTCGGCGCGACCCGTCGACGGCGGCACGGGCGCCATCTACGTGTTGCTACAGAGCTGAACGCCGCGTCAGAGTTTCGTCTGATTTAACGCGGGGCCAGCAACCGCGCCATCCGCTCGCGCGTCTCATCGGTAACCCAGCCTTCGGCCATCAGCGACTCGAGCGTTTCGGGCGGCGAATCGAACAGCTGTCGCAGATCGGCACGCACTAGGTTGCGCGTGCGGGCATAGGTCTTGGGCGGCAAGGCGATGAGCTCTTGGGCGAGCGCGAGGGCTCTCGTCACCACCTGATCGGGGGCGACGACCTCATCGACGAGCCCCGCCTCGAGCGCCTCGTCGCTGCGCAGCATGACGCCGCGCGGTAACAACGCCGCCGCTCGACGAGTACCGACGAGTCGCTCGTACACGCGATAGATGAGCTCACCCGGATAAAGCCCCACCTGTACCTCGTTGAGCCCGATCCGAAACTCTCCGGCCGCCATGATGCGGTAATCGCAGAGCACCGCGATCACTGCGCCACCTGCAGGACTATGCCCCGTGATGGCCGCGATGATCGGCAGGGTCGAATCGACGAGTCGTCGCTGCAGCGCTGCGAACGCGAGCACCAAGCCCTTCGCCGAAGCTTCGCCTCCCGTCACCTCGCGCACGTCGAGTCCCGCGCAAAATAGGCCGGAAGCGCCCGAGATCACGATCGCCCGCGGCGCCGAAGCCGCCTGAGCCGGGTCGGCCGACGCAGTCATTGCCTCGGCAATTTTTTGATCGAGCGCATCGATGAGCGCACGGTTGAGTGCGTTGACGGGTGGCCGCGCCAAGCACAACTCGCGCACGCGGCCGTGATCTTTGACCTCAATCATGTTCGTCCTCCGAATGACCGGCAGCATTCTCGACATCGAGTAGCTCGCGCAGCACCGCCGTCGCAAAACTGCCCGGTCGCAGCCTGAAACTCAAGCGCGCCATGCGCGCAGGCTCGAGCCACTCGAGCGAGAGATCGCGTACCGCCACACGTAACGGCCGACGCCCAGGTTCGAGCCGCGCCTCGCTGAGCGGGCCCACGAACTCCGGGAAACACTCGAGCACCTCCGCCTCGAGGGCCACGATCTCTCCGGCGATACCGCTCTCGCCCGCCCCGAAGAGCGGGCCCGTGGGGTGGATGTCGAGCATCGCGAGCCGCGAGTGAATCGTCTCGTCCACGGCATCGACGACGAATGTCGAATTGCGTCCATCGAGATTCGCGCGCTCGCCGAGTTCGAGCTCGACCCAGCTGCCGCGCTGTACGCGCTCAGCAAGCACGGCATTGAACAGCAGCCCGCGCATCGCAGACCAGACAATCCCCTGCCCGCCGCGACCGACCGCGTCGCGAGGACGTAAGTTCGATAA
Source organism: Steroidobacteraceae bacterium (assembly GCA_044235605.1). Classification (GTDB taxonomy): domain Bacteria; phylum Pseudomonadota; class Gammaproteobacteria; order Steroidobacterales; family Steroidobacteraceae; genus UBA964. The sequence goes on from JBIIHO010000155.1 coordinate 3,554, forward strand.
CTCGCGCCCGAAGCGCTGCGGACCAAAATAATTGGGTACACCGGTTCGAGCGATTTCATTAACCCGCCGTTCGAGCATTGCTGCATCGCCCTCGAACTCACGCAGCAAGATCTTGAAGGTATTTCCGGCGAGCGCGCCCCGCGGCAACTTGCGGTTGTGCACATGCGCCTCGATGACCTCGTACCCCTCGCCCCGTACGCCGACCCAATCGGTCGGTGTGCGGGATTCGCCTGAACGGCCGCGCGCTGGCACGGTGAACCACTGGGTCGTCACGGCATGTCGATCTTTGAGACCGGCATAACCTACATCGAAATCGCGAACCCCAATACTGCGCGCGAGCTCGCGCGCGACCCAACCGGTGTTCGCATTGCGTTTACGCACCCGCAGCAAGAGATGCGGGCCCTGTCCAGCCGCTTCGAATCCGAGATCTTCGATGACCTCGAAATCTTCGGGCTGCAGACGGATGCGCGCACGACCCGCAACGGGCTCCACCGCGCGCGGCGGCGCGAGCGCAAGACGTTCGACGGGCGTCACGTGCGTGCGATCAGAACGACCGCCTCGGCTGCCAGACCTTCGCGGCGGCCGAGATAACCCATCTTTTCGGTGGTGGTCGCCTTGAGATTGACGGCGTCGGCTGCGATACCGAGCAGCGTCGCAATGGAACTGCGAATGTGATCGCGATGGGCCGAGAGACGCGGCGCCTCGCAGAGCAACGTGAGATCGGCATTGACGATCGAGTAGCCCCGCTCGCGCAGCAAGGTGACGGCATGCGTCATGAAGCGATCGCTCGAAGCGCCCCGCCACTGCGGGTCGCTATCTGGAAAATGTTGGCCGATGTCGCCGAGTCCCGCCGCGCCGAGCAGCGCATCGCAAAGCGCATGCAGCAACACGTCGCCATCGGAATGCGCCACGACACCCTGCGAGTGCGGCACGCGCACCCCGCCGAGCATCACGTGATCGCCCGGCCCGAAGGCATGCACGTCAAAACCTGATCCGACCCGTATCACGGTGATCCTCCGACCGAACTCGTCCTGGCGCGCAGTATGCCCTCGGCGAGCGACAGATCGGCCATCGTCGTCACTTTAAGGTTGGTGGAC
>JBIIHO010000158.1:0-4646 GCA_044235605.1 Steroidobacteraceae bacterium
GAAGTGATTATCCGTTTTTAACGGTTCACGAGTCTTACGATCAGAACATCAATTTCGTACGGTCCTTGGGGCTTCCCGACGAGACAGTTCAGGCCATTTTGGAAAAGAACGTTCGCATTTTGCTGCAAACAGCCGAAGAGGGAGCGGCTCGCAAATGACCGCCAAGCTCCCGTCGACTAAGTTCGCTCTTAACGGAGAGGCTGTCGAAGTACAAGTTGATCCGCAGACTCCTCTGCTTTACGTGCTTCGAAACGACCTTGAGCAGACGGGAACCCGTTACGGATGCGGGCTTGAACAGTGTGGTGCATGCACGGTACTGCTCGACGGCGAACCTGCCTATGCTTGCACCCTTCCGTTGGCAGCCGTCGCCGAGCGCAAGGTCACGACAGTCGAAGGGCTTGATGCACCAGGGCAGTTTCCGGAGCTCGTCAAGGCGTTCGAGACCTTGCAGGCAGCGCAATGTGGCTATTGCGTCAGCGGAATCTTGATTCGCGCTGCTGCGCTTCTTCATAAAAATCCCTCGCCCGACGAGGCTGCTGTTAAAGCCGCGCTCGATCCGAGTCTCTGCAGGTGCGGAACGCAGCAAAGAATGGTTGAGGCAGTGCTGGCTGCGGCGGAGGCGCGTCATGGCTAGCGCCGTCCCGGCTTTGGTCTTGAAGCCTGCCCACCTCGAAAAATACCCTCTGATCCGTGACTGGATCGAGTTTCGGGACGGGCGCGTCTTGTTGAAGAGCGGCAAGGTCGAGTTGGGGCAGGGTATTCACGGAGCTTTGTCGATCATCGCTGCAGAGGAATTGCAGATCGATGTGCATCGAATCGCGAATATGCGTGTCAGCACACAGGTATCGCCCGATGAGGATTACACCGCGGGTAGTCTGTCGGTCACTCAGTCGGGTGCAGCGATACGGTCGGCGTGCGCGGCAGCGCGAAGTTTGCTGCTCAAGGCCGTCGAAACCCAGACCGGATCTTCGGCTTCAGCGCTCGTCATCGAAGATGGTCGAGTCCTCATCGGTTCACAGACATTCAGTTATTGGCATTCACTGCCGGCTGAGTCTTTGGCCCAACGCATCGACTCGATCGAATTACTCGAGCCTGCTCGTCGGGCTGAGTATCCGGATGACGCTCGACAGGACCTTGGTCTTCTCATTCGAGGTCGTCGGCCATTCGTTCAGGATTTGAAGTTGCCCGGAATGCTTTTTGGGCGGGTGGTCCGACCGCCGCCGCCTTTACGAAAATTGGAATCTTTGAACGACGGACGGGCACGAGCTCTGCCGGGCGTTGTCGCGATCGTTCGTGAGGGTAATTTCCTCGGTGTGGTGGCTGAGCGCGAAGAAATCGCTGTTCGAGCGGCAGAGCGTTTGGCGGTCGATTGCGTATGGGCATCGGGTGAATTGACGCCGCCAACCGACTTCGGCTGGCTCGAGGCTCATGCCGGGCCCGACGATGTTGTAGTGAAGACCGGGGAAACGCCTGCGCTCGGCGAGGCTATCTCTGCGACGTATACCAAGCCATGGATCGCGCATGCCTCGATTGGTCCATCCGCTGCCGTAGCGAAATTTTCTGATGATGGTTCGCTCGAGGTATGGAGCCATACTCAAGGTCCGTTTCCTCTGCGACGCGAGCTCGGCTTGATTCTCAAGCTTCCGCTCGATCGCATCACGGTTCATCACGCTGAAGGGTCTGGCTGCTATGGCCATAACGGCGCCGAAGACGCTGCTCTAGATGCGGTGCTGATGGCACATGCCGTGACGGGTCGACCGGTCAAAGTTCAATGGTCCCGTGCGGACGAGTTTGCGCACGAGCCCTACAGCTCGGCGATGAAAGTGAAGTTATCTGCCACGCTCGATGCCGAGGGCCGGGTGGCTGCGTGGCGACATGACTTATGGAGTAACGGCCATAACGGACGGCCAGGGTATGCGGCTTCGCCGGTGTTGCTGGCAGCGGCTCAATTGGAGTCGCCCTTCGAGCTTGCGGCGGCCAGTGACCCACCCATGCCCGCCGGAGGAGCGCAACGCAACTCGGTTCCTCTGTATGACTTCCCGGCCGTACAGGTAGTGAGACACCCCGTACTCAAGGCGCCGTTACGAGTTTCGGCCCTGCGCGCGCTCGGTGCTTACGCGAATATCTTTGCAATCGAGTCCTTCATGGATGAGCTCGCGCTGGCGGCGCACGCTGATCCAGTGGAATTTCGGTTGAGGCACTTGAAAGATCCTCGTGCCCGAGCCGTTATCGAGGCGGCTGCAGCGCACGCTGATTGGCCGACGAGAGCATCATCTGGAGCCGGAATCGGGATCGGATTCGCGCAGTACAAGAATTCCTCGGCGTACTGTGCCGTCATCGCCGAGATCGACGATAGTTCTCCGCTCGGCGTGTCTCGACTGATTGTCGTCGCCGATGCCGGCCGTATCGTCTCGAAAGACGGAGTACGTAACCAACTGGAAGGCGGCGCGATTCAGGCGGCGAGCTGGACACTGAAGGAGGCGGTGAGAACCTCGAATGGGTTGCCGCCTCTCGATTGGGAGAGTTATCCGATTCTCCGATTCTCCGAGGCGCCCAAGATCGAGACGATCTTGATCGATCGCCCAGACCAACCCTCTCTTGGCGTTGGTGAGTGTGTTGCAGGGCCAGTCGCCGCTGCAATCGCCAACGCTTTTTTTAATGCTTACGAACTCAGGTTCAGAGACCTGCCGATCAATCGCGAGCGTGTGCTCGCTGCATTACAAGGATAGCCCGATATGGCCACGAGACAGTCTGAGGTTGCGGCAGCGCCGCTGATGGAGCGGGAGATTGTTCATTTCGCGGGCGGCAAGCCTTTCGCGGGAAGTTCGAAGAGACGGCTCGACCTTTTCAACCCAAATACCGGAGCCGTTCGCGGACAGGTCGCGCTCGCCAACGCAGCCGACGTGGATCACGTCGTTCGGCTGGCAGCTCAGGCTCAGCCGGCTTGGGCCGAGCAAAATCCGCAGCGGCGCGCGCGAGTGTTCTTCGAGTTCAAAAGATTGCTGGAGGCTCGTGCTCAGGAATTCGCAGAGGCGTTGTCCGCAGAGCACGGAAAGACGGTCGCCGATGCTAAGGGCGAGTTTCAACGCGGGCTTGACGTCGTCGAGTTTGCTTGCGGAATTCCGCATTTGCAGAAGGGGGAGTTCACTCCGAGCGCCGGCCCAGGCATCGACGTGTTTTCGATGAGACTGCCGCTCGGAGTGGTTGTCGGCATTACGCCGTTCAACTTTCCCGCCATGGTCGGGATGTGGATGTTCAGTATCGGAGCCGCGGTCGGTAACGCGGTTATCATGAAGCCATCCGAAAAAGTACCGAACATCCTTAACCGACTCGCTGAGCTATTTTTGGAGGCGGGCGGCCCCCCCGGCATTCTCAACGTGGTTCACGGTGACCGTGAAGCAGTGGACTCTCTGCTGACACACCCCGTGGTCAAGGCGATTAGTTTTGTCGGCTCGAGTGACGTTGCGCAGCATGTCTATGCGACCGGTGCGGCTCATGGCAAGCGAGTGCAGGCGATGGGTGGCGCGAAAAACCACGGCGTCGTCATGCCGGACGCCAACGTCGAGAAGCTTGCTCAGGAGTTGATCGGGGCTGCGTTCGGCTCCGGCGGCATGCGCTGCATGGCTCTGCCTCTGATTGTTGCGGTGGGTAAAGGCACCGGCGATCGTTTGCGAAATCGATTCATCGAACTTGCGAAGACCGTGAGAGTCGGCTTGTCTGATGATCCGAACGCGCAGTACGGACCTCTCGTCACCAAGGCTCACTACGAACGTGTGCTGAGCTACATCCAGTTGGGCGTGGAAGAGGGTGCCGAACTGATCGTCGACGGCCGTGGAGTGAAAGTGCCCGGCCATGAAGACGGCTATCTACTCGGGCCCTCGGTATTCGATCATGTGAAGCCGGAGATGCGAAGTTATCGAGAAGAAATCTTCGGACCGGTCGTGCAGATCGTTCGAGCCGACACTCTCGACGATGCCATCAAACTGGCCTCCGATCACCAGTACGGTAACGGTGTCGCGATCTTCACCAAAAATGGAAGAGTCGCGCGTGAGTTCGCCCATAGAGTTGAAGTTGGTATGGTGGGTATCAATGTACCGCTGCCCGTGCCCGTGTCCTATCACAGCTTTGGTGGTTGGAAGCGTTCCGCGTATGGCGATATGAACCAGCATGGCATGGAGGGCGTACGCTTCTTTACCCGGGTTAAGACTGTTACGCAGCGTTGGCCCGATGCGGATGACGTGACTGATCCCAATGCGGGGTTCGTTATTCCGACGATGCGCTGAGGCGAGCCGATATGCCAGTTGATCTTTCGCATCGAGTTGCTTTGGTTACCGGGGGAGGTAGCGGTCTCGGTGAGGCCGTCTGTCGGAAATTTGCTGCGGCCGGCGCTTTCGTCGCCGTCGTCGACCGTGACGAAAGCCTGGCCAAAAGAGTGAGTCTCGATATTCGTGAGAAGGGTGGAAAAGCGACCCACTTCGGAGTGGATGCGACGTCGAGCGCAGCGGTGACCGACGTGATCGGCAAGCTTCAAGCGATGGAAGGTCCGGTCGATATTCTCGTGAATAACGTGGGCGGCTATCGCGAGTTGAGACGAATTTGGGAAATTGACGAATCCGAGTGGGACGCTGTCATCACGCTCAATTTAA
>JBIIHO010000157.1:0-4646 GCA_044235605.1 Steroidobacteraceae bacterium
GTCGACGTGGGCGATGATCGCGATGTTGCGAATCGGGCGGGCGGTAGACATTAGGAGCTCGGGCGGGCCGCGGCGGATAAAAGGCCGCGGAGCGTACCAGAGCCGCGCTGCGGTTGCGACCGCGACGCAGGTTCGGCGTAGAATCTGGCAGGAATTCGCGGACTCAACCGACCTCTTTCAGGAGTGGCCCATGACCCAAGTTCGAAATGTCCTCATGCGTTACGTCGTCATCGCTCTTGCCACCGTTCTCGCCGGCTCAGGCGTAGCTTCGGCGCAAGATGCTCGAGCGGCGCAACAGGTCAAATTGCGCCAGTCCGCCTTCACGGTTCTCGGTGCACAGATGGGTCTGATGGGTGCGATGGCCTCGGGCCGGGCCCCGTATGACGCCAATGCCTTTCGCGTGGCGGCCGAACGCGGTGCGTTCATGGCCACCTACGTCCCTGAGCTCTTCCCCTCCGGGTCGATCACCTCCAACAGCAAGGCCAAGGCCGAGTTGTGGCAGCAGTCAGCAGACTTCCAACGCCTGATGCGCGATCTGCAATCGAAGACGGCTGCACTCGCGACGGCCGCGAGAGGCAGCGATCTCGAGGCGATCAAGCCCGCCTTCGCAGCCGCGGGTGCGAGCTGCAAGGCTTGCCATGACAAGTACAAGGCCGACTGAAATCTTTGAGCATCGAGGGTAAGACCGATCGGGGGATTCATTACCGTGTGTCGGGGCGTAACCACGCCCCGGCGCTCGTGTTGCTGCATCCGCTCGGCGCGAGCAGTCAGACTTGGCAGCCTCAGCTTGCCGAGTTCGAACGTTTTTTTCGAGTGATTCTCATCGATCTTCGTGGACACGGCGGGTCGCGTCTCGAGGATGGAGCGCCGCGTGCCTGCGCAGTTCAGGATTTGGCGGACGACGCGCTCGGGGTGCTCGATACCTTAGGCATCGATCGCGCACATTGGTGCGGATTATCTATCGGCGGTGTGATCGCGCTGCAGGTGGCGGTGATGGCGCCGCGTCGCGTGTTACGTCTCGTACTCGCCAACACGGCTGCGGTGTTTTCGCCGTCGTCGATGTGGGACGAGCGCATCGATACGGCGCGTTCGCATGGGCTCAGCTCATTATTTGCCGCCATTCCCGAGCGCTGGTTCACGGCGGGATTCCGTGAACACGAACCCGCCGAAATAGAACGTGTCATGGGGCTATTCAGCGATACCCAGGTTCAGGGGTATATCGAGGCCTGTAGCGCCTTGCGCGATGTCGATCTGCGCGCGAGGCTCGTCGATGTGCAGGCGCCGACACTCGTCATCGGTAGTTCGCAGGATGTGGCGACTCCGATCGAGCGCGCCGAGGAGCTCGCCGAGGGTATTTCGGGAGCCGACTTGCTCGTGCTCGATGCCGCGCATCTCTCCAACGTCGAGCAGTCGGTCGAGTTCACTTCGGCCGTCGTCGACTTTCTACGCGACTGATCGCGACGTGACTGGCGATCTTTCGGGGTCTTACTTTCCGTTCTGGATCGGCGGCGCCATACGGGGTCGCTTGCGACGCGATGTGGCGAGCGCTTTGGCCAACTTCGAAGGTATCGAGTCGGCCGACATCGGCTTGAAACTCCGCGAGAAAGGCTCATCGAGAGCCGGACGTAGCCGGGCGCTTCAAGCGCTCGCCCTGCAGTTGCGCAAGCTCGGACTGATCGCCGACTGGCGTAACGAACTCTCTGCGCTGCTCGATGAGTCGGGCGAGGAGATTGCGCGCTGCGAGCGCGGCGCGTTTCGGTCGCTCGGGATGCAAAATCGTGCCGTACACGTGAACGGGTATCGTGCCGATGGTCGTGTATGGGTCGCGAGGCGTAGCAGTCTCAAGCGCGCCGACCCGGGCAAGCTCGATAACCTCGCGGCCGGAGGTGTGTCGGCAGGCGAATCTCCCCGACGCACCGCGCTTCGAGAGGCTTGGGAGGAGGCGGGGGTTCCCGCGAGTCTTGCGCGCCGGGTCGATTTTCCGGGAATGGTGATTCGCAGCGTGCGCGAAACGACATTCGGTGTGCACGACGAGCTCGTCATTGTGGCCGACCTTGATCTACCGCAGCAGTTCGAGCCTGCGGGTCGCGATGGCGAGGTCAGTGAATTTTTGTGTCTCTCCGTCGATGAGGCTGAGGCAGCGCTCGATCGAGGCGAGTTCACGATCGAGGCTGCGTTGGCCTTGCGAGAGTCGCTTGAGCGGCGAGGTGTCGCAAGGCCTCGCCGGTGACGCGATGAGGGACCCACTCGGTGAGACCTTGCGCACCGAGTGATTCGTAGAACTTCCTCGCGGGTGTATTCCAGTCGAGTACGGCCCATTCGAGACGCGCCAGATTTTCATCGACGCAGCGACGCGCGAGGTTGACGAGCAAGGCCTTGCCGATCCCGCGGCCTCGCATCTCTGGACGTACATAGAGATCTTCTAGATAAATACCGTGACGGCCGCGGAAGGTCGAAAAGTTATAGAACCAAAGCGCGAATCCCGCCACCGAAGTCAGCCCGCCTTGGGTCCACTCTGCGACGTCGGCAAACACCTTGGGTGAGTAAGCCTCTGAGCGCGGACCGAAGAGGGCGGCCTCCAGCGAGGGCGCGGTGGCGTCGACTTGGTCGAGCAGTTTTTCGTAATCAGCGAGCTCTCGGATGAGACCGAGCAAGGCACTGGAGTCGTCTCGTCGGGCCGGTCGAAGAGTGAGCATGGAACCTCCGGTATACTTCGGCATTCTCGCACGAGGCATTCAGGGAGTTCGACATGCAGATCAAAGGCAAGACGGTCATCATCACGGGCGGCGGGCGCGGCATTGGTCGCGAAATGGCCAAGAGCTTTGCCGAGCGTGGCGCGAACCTCGCGCTCTTCGATCTCAATCAAGCCGACCTCGACGAAACGGCCCGTCTCTGCGCGGCGCACGGCATCCAAGCGCGCGGCTATATCGTCAACGTGACGCAAGAAGCGGCTGTCGCGGCGGGTATGGACGCGGTCGCCGCCGATTTTGGTGGCATCGACGTGCTCATCAACAATGCCGGTATCGTGAAAGACGGTCTGCTCATCAAGTCGAAAGACGGCGCAGTCACGGGCAAGATGACGCTCGATCAGTGGCAAGCAGTCATCGACATCAACCTCACCGGTGTTTTTCTTTGTGGTCGCGAGGCGGCCGAGCGTATGGTCAAGCGAGGTCAGGGCGGCGTGATCATCAACATCTCGAGCGTCTCTCGTCACGGCAACCCGGGTCAGACGAACTACTCGGCCACCAAGGCGGGTGTTGCCTCCATGGCGGAGGTCTGGGCCAAAGAATTGGCGCGTTACGGGATTCGTACCGGCTCGATCGCGCCGGGTTATACACGTACCGACATCCTCGCGGCCATGCGACCCGAGATTCTCGAGAAGCTCACGGCGCAGGTACCTCTGCGTCGGCTCGGCGAGGCGAGTGAGATTGCTCACGCGGCGATCTTCATCGTCGAAAACGATTTCTTCACCGGCCGCTGTGTCGATGTCGACGGCGGGATGAGGATCTGAGGCCTCCGCTCGTGGTGCCGTCAGGCGCCGCGAGCGAGGTTTAACAAGTCGTCGGGCGTGCGTAGGCCATCGGGGCCGGCGGCACCGTAGCCCCAAGTCGCTGAAAAGAATCGCAGGCCGTTGCCGAGGGCGGCGCTGCGGTCTTCGGCCGAATCCCCCACCATCCAGGTTAGCGAGGACGTGAGCGACTCGCGCTGCATCACTTCGCGCACGAGTGCCGTCTTGTGCGGTGCGGCAGGCTCGAGCGCATCGAGCGCGTAGATACCTTTAAACCATCGCGTCCAGCCGAGGTGGTCAAGGATCAACCTCGTTGGCGCGATACGTTTATTGGTCACGATATGCAGCGAGATCCGATGATCGACGAGCGCCTCGAGCATGGACTGCACCCCAGGATACACCTCGGTCTCACGATAACCGCCGCCGTCGTAGGCTTCTCGGTAAGCCTTTGCGAGCTTCGTGATGACTGCGGGATCTTCCGTGCCCGCGAGCGTCGCAAGGGTTTTTGGTAGTGGCGGGCCGATGAGGCTGGGTGCGAGCGGAACGGCGGGCTGCAAGCCCTCGCGAGCGAGCGCGAGTTCGAACCCCGCCAGGATGCTTCGAGCGGAGTCGATCAGTGTGCCATCGAAGTCGAAGAGAATCGCTTGAGGACTCATATCGCCTGCATGCTCAAGAGGTGAACTGCAAGGCAGCGAGTCGCGCGTAGAGCGGGTTGGTGGCGATCAGCTCTTCGTGGCTGCCCGTCGCGATGATACGTCCATGATCCATGACGACGATGCGATCGGCCTTGAGTACGGTCGCGAGGCGATGAGCGATGATGATGGTCGTTCGCGTCGCCATGAGTTGCTCGAGAGCTTGCTGCACCACGCGCTCACTTTCAGCATCGAGTGCGCTCGTGGCTTCATCGAGCAGCAACAGCGGTGGGTTCTTCAGGATCGCTCGTGCGATCGCGATACGTTGTCGCTGTCCGCCCGACAGGCGCGTGCCGCGCTCACCCAGAAAGGTCTCATAACCCTCCGGTAGCGCACGAATGAAACCATCAGCCGCAGCGGCTCGAGCAGCCGCCTCGACTTCCTCGTCGGTGGCATCGGGGCGACCGTAGCGAATGTTCTCGCGTGCGCTCGTACCGAATAACACG
>JBIIHO010000156.1:0-4646 GCA_044235605.1 Steroidobacteraceae bacterium
CATGTGCAGTAAGCCTAAGAATCCCACTCGAAATCCGAAACCGAGCGCGCCCGAAACCTCGGGCTCGTAATGCAGCGCCGAGTCGTTCAGGCGAAGCTTCGCGAGCGCATCACGAAAGGCCTCGTAGTCGTCGGCATTGACGGGAAAGAGCCCGGCGAACACCCGAGGCTGTACCTGCTTGAATCCTGGCAGCTGTTCTGCACACGGCTTGTTCTCGAGCGTGATGGTATCGCCCACGGGAGCACCGTCGATTTCCTTGATCCCCGCGATGACGAAACCCACTTCGCCGGCACTCAGCTGTGGTGCGGCCATCGACTTCGGCGTGAATCGGCCGAGCTTGTCGACGAGCCATGCTCGACCTGTGGACATCACGCGGATCTTGTCACCCGTGCGCAGCGTACCGTTGACCACGCGTACCAACGAAACGACACCCACATAGTTATCGAACCACGAGTCGATGATGAGTGCCTGCAGCGGGGCCTCGGGGTCACCCTTTGGCGCCGGGATATGGGCGACGATCGCCTCGAGTAGCTCCGGCACGTTCTCGCCCGTCTTTGCAGAAACCCGCACCGCATCCTGCGCGTCGATGCCGATGATTTCTTCGATCTCGCGAATCACCTTCGGCGGATCGGCCGACGGCAGGTCGATTTTATTGATGACCGGCAACACTTCGAGCCCCTGCTCGATCGCCGTGTAGCAGTTGGCCACGCTCTGCGCCTCGACGCCCTGCGAGGCATCGACCACGAGCAAGGCGCCGTCACAGGCGGCCAGGGAGCGCGACACTTCGTAGGAGAAGTCGACGTGCCCCGGCGTGTCGATGAGATTCAGTTGGTAACGCTGGCCGTCGGCTGCGTTGTAGTAGAGCGTGACGCTCTGGGCCTTGATGGTGATGCCACGCTCGCGCTCGAGCGCCATGGAATCGAGCACTTGGTTCTGCATCTCGCGGGCTTGCAGACCTCCGCACAGCTGGATGAGGCGGTCGGCCAAGGTCGACTTACCGTGGTCGACGTGCGCGATGATCGAGAAATTGCGGATGTTCTGCATCGGTTCCGAGGTGATCTCCCGGGACAATCCCGGGACTTTCGAGGGCGGCGAATTATACCGACTACCGGCCCCCGCGTTCGAAGAGTTGGCGCTCGATCAGCGCGCCTTCACCAGACGCTCGATTTCGTCCGGATCGAGGTGTGTCACCGCCACGGGCACCCCATCCCAAAGCAATACGGGGATCTTGTGACCGTACCGACGCAAGAGCTCGGGATCGGAGTCGATATCCAGCGCCTCGACGGGAGGCAGAGGCAAGGTGGTAGAGAGTCGAACGAGGTCTTCGGCGAACTCCTCGCAGAGCCCACAACCCTCTCGCGTGAGCAGCGTAAGTTTGCCGGGCGGGACGTGAGCGCCTGTCACGGACTGGAGGGCTCGGCAAGACGTCGCGGCTGCTCGGGAACTCCGGGCTTATCCGGCTCCTCGGGACTCAGCTCGGAAGCGATGAGCTTCGCGGTCTGCACCGGCACCTCGCCCACCACCACGACATGATGGCCATGGATGAACGTCGAGAACGCCGTGGAGGCGCCGATCTGCCGCTCGATGGCGATTTCTTTGGCTGACTTCGGCGGTAGTCGCGCACCGATGAATACCGAGACCGAGGCGAGACCGTCGGAGAGCACCAGATGCGACACCGGCTCTTCCGCACCCGGCAGAGTCTGCCGAGCACGCTGTGTCACGCGGAAACCGCGCGGCGCCGTCCGTAGGTTCCAGATCGAGGCGTTGTCGCTGACCGTGCGCAGTCGCACGCCCCGATCACTCTCGATACGCCGAAAGCCTTCGGTCGATACAGCGGGGGTGAACGTCGAATCCGGGATATCCCGAGAGACCTGCAAACTCGCAAATGCAATCCGCTCGAGCACCTGTCCGCGACGATCGTACAACTCAGATTTGAGCGGCAATCTCGTGCGCGCGTCGATCCATACGCGAAAGCCGTAGCGATAGGGATCGAGAGGCATCAAGGTCACAAGACGTGCATCACGATCGTTGAAACGCGCCCGCTGCACGGGCTCGAGTCGATAAAAACGCGCGGTACGGTCGTCGAATCGCGGAAAACTCGGCAACAGCCCGCCGGCGCGCGGACGGCGCTCGATCAGGATGGTTCGCTGATCGGGCAGAATGTACGAGAGCTCATCACCCAGGCGGATGAATTCTCGGCCCGATCCGTCGAGCGACACTAAGCGCTCGGCCACCTCGCCGCCTCGCACGCGATGATGAATGCGAAGCGACTCCGACTCTCCACCCCGCTCATGGAAAAACGTTCCCTCGTAGCTTTTCTCGGCGAGCGCTCGATTCATGCTTTCGAGCCACTCGCGCGCGTCGTCGGCCAAGGCTGCAGCCGGCGCGACCAGCGCAATGACCACTACGGCGCGCCATAACTGCGCGACGCGATGCTTTCGCGACGTGCTCACCGAGGCGCCTCGGACATCGGTGCGACTGCGACGGCCTGCTGAGGCGTCGCAATCACCGCGGAAATCGCCGAATGACGCATCATCGGGGCGGATACGGCGCTATGTGCGCCGACATAGCTCGCCAGTTCGAACGCGGGAGCCGCCGACGCCACTCCACCTTCTCGGATCGGCGGCGTCACGTAGCTCTCAGGCTCGACGTTCGAGGACGCGGCAGGCTTATCCCGCGTGGCATCGGCCACGCTCGCGCTCGAACCCAGTGGTGATGCCGAGGCTACGACGATCGTGCGATCCTGAGGTGCCGCCGGGATCACAATTTCTTTGACAGTGTTCGCGGCCGCGGTCTCAGCCTTATCCGCAACGGGATTGTTCGCGCCTCCGCCTAACCAGAACATCCCGAGCACACCGATCACGGCGATCGAGGCGGCAAGACCGGCACTGCCGAGCGGTACCGCCCAACGCGACCAGGTGCTCGACGATTGCACTGACCGACCCGACGCACCGCTCTCCGCGGTCTCGCGACGCGAAATCGCTGCGGCCACCTTTGGCGCGAGCCGATGTCCGGCCATCTGTTCGCTGCGCATCGCAGCGCCGATCAACGCGTAATTCTCCCAGCTTCGACGCAGATTTTCGTCGCGAGACAACCGTCTTGCGACGAGCTCGCACTCGGCCTGCGGCAACTCGCCGTCGTACATGGCCGATAGCTGGCTTTCCCGTTCCTCGATTTCCTTGATGCTCATCCGATCACCTCTCCCCGCCCAAGCCCGCCATCGAATACGTCACGCAAACGGGCGTCGATCGCCTCGCGAGCGCGGAAGATTCGGGAGCGCACGGTCCCCACCGGGCACTCCATGGCGGCCGCAATCTCCTCATAAGACAGTCCTTCGAGTTCGCGCAGCTGGATCGCCGTGCGCAGATCTTCGGGAAGCGCATCGATCGCGGCGGTCACGGTGGAGCGAATCTCCTCGGTGAGCGCGAGCGCCTCGGGTGTGGCGGTGTCTTTCAAGTTGGCCACCACATCGTAGTCGTCATCATCCGAGCGATCGACTTCGTATTGAATGGGGCTTCGACCGCGTGAGGCGAGAACGTTCTTCGCCGTATTGATGGCAATGCGATAGAGCCAGGTGTAGAAGGCGCTGTCACCACGAAAGCGCGGTAACGCTCGGTAGGCTTTGATGAAGGCTTCCTGAGCAATGTCCTCTGCCTCAGCAGGGTCTCTTACGTAACGCAACACCAGCTTCACGACCTTGTGTTGGTACCGACGGACCAGGGCATCGAAGGCCCCGGCATCCCCGCGTTGAGCGAGTTGTACCAGGCTGAGATCGCTTTGCTCGGTACTCATGACCGATGCATCACAGGCTGTTACAGGGGCCACGAGCATTGCGTCCGATCAGACCGGAGCAATGTGCAAAAGTTCGCAAGGGACCCATACGCGGCAGTGTAACCGCTTGGCGGATGGGCGGGTTACCCCTCTCGGATGCGCTCGATCACGCTCCGAAGGGCTGCTTCGGGATGGGGTTCGCCCGCGAGTAGGTAGCGGGCGAGCTCGGGATCTTGCAGGTCGAGTAGCGCCTCGAAGGCACCGATTTCGGAGGCAGCGGCGGTCGACCCGTGACGGGCCAGCCAGCGCTCAAGCAGCACATCGAGCTCTTTCATGCCACGCCGACACCGCCAGCGTAGCCGACCGACCTCGCTCAAGCGTGCTCGCGCTCGGCCATCATGAGCTTGATTTCGGCAATGGCCTTGGCCGGGTTGAGGTCTTTGGGGCAGGCCTCGGTGCAGTTCATGATCGTGTGGCAGCGATAGAGCCGGAACGGATCTTCCAGCGCATCGAGTCGCTCGCCCGTGGCGTCGTCGCGGCTGTCGATGATCCAGCGGTAGGCCGCGAGCAGCGCGGCCGGGCCGAGATAACGATCGCCGTTCCACCAGTAGCTCGGGCACGAAGTCGAGCAGCAGGCACAAAGAATACAGGCCGACGGCCGATCGATCTTTTCCTGTTCCTCAGGCGCCTGCAGTCGCTCGCGATCGGGCGGCGCCGGCGTACGCGACTGCAGCCAGGGCTTCACGGAGGCGTACTGGGCGTAGAACTGCGTGAGATCGGGCACAAGATCTTTGACCACCGGCATGTGCGGAAGCGGATAGATCTTCACCTCACCCTTAACGTCGCCGCAGCTCTTCGTACAGGCGAGCGTGTTC
>JBIIHO010000159.1:0-4643 GCA_044235605.1 Steroidobacteraceae bacterium
CTGACGCACCGAGCTCATGGTCACGATGTGCGGCATACGCTGGTAGTTGTTCGCGGAATTCGCGCTCGCCATGAGCTCGCCCGAGAAGCTGCCTTCGCCGTAGCCCGGGAAATAGAAATTGAAATCGAGCGGTGCGCCGAACTGCAGATTGCCGAAGTTCGAGCCGGGGCGGCCATAACCCTGCATCGCACCGAGGATGGTCATCATGCGCGCCCATTGCGCACCCATCGGGCTACGACCTGCGCCGCCGAGGCCGACACCCCAGCCACCCGCGCCGAGGTAGGTTTTCTTTGAGCCCCACTCGCGTGCGAGCGCGCGGACGTCACGGGCCGGCACGCCGGTTTCTTTTTCCTGCCACTCCGGCGTCTTCGGGATACCGTCGCTCTCGCCGAGAATATAGGCCTTCCATTCGTCGAAGCCTGTCGTACGCTCGGTGACGAATTTTTTGTCGTAAAGATTTTCGGTGATCCAGACGTGGCACAGCGCCTGGGCCATCGCCGCATCGGTGCCGGGCTTGGGCGAGATCCACTTGCCGCCGAGGTGCGCGGCGGTGTGATTGAGGTACGGGTCGATGTGTACCATCTTGATGCCGAGCTCTTTCGCCCATTCGCGACGCTCGGTGCCATCAAAGCCGTAGGTGGCATCGGGGTCGCCCGACCAGAAGACGATGAGTTCGGCTTCTTTGAGGCAGTCCTCGACCGTGCCATAGAACTCGGGACAGCCGAGACGCAGGCTATTGCCCCAGTGGTGCATCGCGCCCCAGAACCAGCCTTCCCAGCTGTCGGGTGTATGTACGAGCTTGGTGACGCCGATGAGGTTCCAGAAACGATTGAAGGCGCTCAGGTAGTGCCCGAGATTGCCCCACTGGTGATGGGAACCGTTGGCGACACAGATGGCGCCGGGTCCGACGGACTTGGCACGCTTGATTTCTTTGCTGACGATCTCGAGCGCTTCGTCCCAGCTGATGCGTACGAACTTCGATTTACCGCGATTTTGTATGTTGCGCTCGCCATCGGGGTCGAAGTCGACGCGCTTCATCGGATACAGGATGCGGTTCTTCGAATACACCATCGACTTAAGGCACAAGCCGTGTGTCGCGACGGTGGTCCGGCGGCTGGGGGTGAAGGTCTTCCCGCGTGCAGTAATCGACCAGGACGGCGCGTCGCTCTCGTCGAAGTCGATGGGCGTCGTGCGAATGATCTTGCCGTCTTTCACGTAGACGAAGATGGGTCCGCTATTGGTGCCGTTGGTGTAGCGCGTGACGCCATCGCCCATGTCGGTGCCCGCTTTCCAGGTGGTCGTCTCGAGCCGTGTGAGGGTCTGCATGAACCACACGGCGAGATCATCCGGACCATCGAGGCCGATCTTGAAATTCTTTGCCGCGTCGATGCGCTCGAGCATGTCGAACGGCGGCGTCAGGAAGTTTTCGGCGATTTCGCGATTTTTGAAATGGATGGTGATGTCGGGCGAGGCGTGCAGTCCTGCGCCGGAGCGCACCTTGCCGCCCGTGAGCGCGATCCAGCGACCCTCCGGGACGTCACGCAAGCGGAACTGCGCAACGAGGTCGCGTTCTTTGAGGCGACTCGCGTACTCGGGGTATAGCTTCGACATGGCCCGCATGGCCTGCGGAATGCCCCAGAGCAGAACCGAAAGATTCATTCCCAACCTCCCATCGGAATCGTGGGAAAAACTACCACGGGTTCTGAATCGGCCGCGGCGGTCGCCGGGGACAGCCCACAGCGCGGTTGATCAGGCGAGGGCGACGCCGAGCAGGCGACCGACAAGCCAGGCGATCAAACCCGCGCCGCCGCCGATGAGCACCATCCGCAAGGCACCTCGCCATGCCTCACGACCCGTGAAGAGGCTGATGGCGAGGCCAATGCCTGCCAGCGAGATGAGTGTGATGCCAATGGTCCAAGCGATAGCGCCGCTCGAGGCGAGGCCGAGCGAAGGGCCGACCAGGAAGGGAAGTAAAGGCAGGATCGCGCCGACCGAAAAGGCGATGAAGGACGAGGAGGCCGCGCCCCAGGGTGAGCCGAGATCGCTCGGATTGAGGCCGAGTTCTTCTCGCGCGAGCACTTCGAGGGCTTGCTCGGGACGCGTGACGAGCTCGCGGGTGATCTCGCGCGCCTTGTCGAGATCCATGCCTCGGGCGGCGTAGATCAACGCGAGTTCTTCGGCTTCTTCTTCCGGGTATTCGTCGAGCTCTTCGCGCTCGAGCGCAATCTGATACTCATACATGTCGCGCTGCGAGCGCACGGAGACATATTCGCCAGCAGCCATCGAGAGCGCACCGGCGAGCAGGCCCGCGACACCCGTGACGAGTACGGTGCCGGGTGATGCCCCTGCACCCGCGACGCCCATCACGAGCGCCGCGTTCGAGACCAACCCATCATTGATGCCGAACACGGTGGCTCTAAGATTTCCGCCTGAGATGCCTCGGTGCCTCTGGCCCACCTCCGAGATCGAGGTCGGCATGTCGTGACCGACCGAGGGGCCGGCGGTGTACACCGAGATGCCGCGTAATTTCATGGCGGCGAGTACGTGACGCGTCGCTCGCGGACCGAAGCGCTTGACGAGTGAAGCAACGATGCGCGCTCGAGTCGACGGTGTGAACGCGTATTGCCGCGTGGGATCGAGCGCCTGCCACTTCAGTGCTTGCTCGGCCGCCGCTTCGCCGAGCTGACGGAACATGCGGCTTTTCGCAGGATCAGGCTCGCAAGTCGCAACGCGACCGTAGAGCCAAGCGGACTCTTTTTCGTGGTACCAACTGTCGAGGCCGTCGCTCACGAGTGCGGAAGAAAACGATCAGCGCTCACGACCGTCGTCGTCGTAATCCTCGTCTTCGTCCTCATCTTCGTCCCAGTCGTCGTCCTCGTCGTCGTCCTCGTCGTCCCACTCTTCCTCATCATCGTCTTCTTCTTCATCGTCGTCCTCGGACCAGCCCTCGGGCTCGTCGATGAGTTCGAGATCGAATTCGTGCCATTCCTCGAGATCGAGTTCTTCGATCTCGCCATCGAGATACTCGATCTCGATCATCTCGGCATCCTCGTCGACGGAAAGCACGCGGAACGTTTCTTCGTCTTCGACGTTCTCGTACCACTGGCCTTTGACGGGTTCGTTATCTCTGCTCACGGGGACTACCTCGACACGGGACCTTCGGGAAACCGGGAGGGATTTTACTTCGAGTCTCCTCTATAGTGCCACGCGTCGAGGATGTCTCATCATGCCCTCCCGAACACAAGCTTCCCCTCCGTCGCCCCTGGTTCGATCTCGCCGCATCGTGGTCAAGGTGGGTTCGGCGCTGCTCGTCGATGGCGAATCGGGGCGGCTCAATCGCGCCTGGCTCGAAACGCTTATCGAAGACGTGGTTCGGCTGCGACGACAGGGCAAGGAGGTTGTGCTGGTGTCATCCGGGGCCATTGCGCTCGGTCGACGTCATCTCGGACTCCCACGGGGTCCGTTGCGGCTCGAGGAGAGTCAGGCTGCTGCAGCCGTCGGCCAAATCCGCCTCGCGCACGCGTACAAAGAGCTACTCGAGCAGTGGGATATTCAGGTCGCTCAGGTGTTGCTCACGCTCGAAGACAGCGAGCAGCGCGTGCGGTATCTCAATGCGCGCGCCACGCTCAGTGCTCTCCTCGAGCGCGGCGCCGTTCCGGTCATCAACGAAAACGATACGGTGGCGACGGCGGAAATCCGCTATGGCGATAACGATCGACTCGCCGCGCGGGTGGCGCAGATGGTGAGTGCCGACTGCGTGGTGCTGCTCTCCGATATCGACGGCCTCTACACGGCTGACCCTAACCTCGATCCCAAGGCGAAGTTCGTTCCGCTCGTTCGAGAGATCACGCCTCGTATCGAATCGATGGGCGGAGAGTCCGCTTCGGAATTCGGGTGTGGGGGCATGACCACCAAAATCATGGCCGCCAAGATCGCCGTGGAGGCGGGTGCCCACTTTTGTATCGCGCCGGGTTCGCCGAGGCATCCCGTGCGACGCATCGAGCAGGGTGCGCGGTGCACCTGGTTCAAGCCGAAGTCCTCGCCAGTCGCGGCGCGTAAGCAATGGATCGCCGGTAGCTTGCGTCCTTCCGGGGCGTTGCTCGTCGATGCCGGCGCCGAGCGTGCGCTGCGGGCAGGTAAAAGTTTGCTGCCGGCGGGCGTTACCGCCCTGCGCGGGCGCTTCGATCGCGGCGATACGGTCAGCGTAATCGGCGCCAATGGGCGCGAAATTGCTCGAGGTATCGTCGCGTACTCTGACGAGGAAACCTCGCGCATCTTGGGTCATCGAACGAACGAGATCCCTGCACTACTCGGATTTTCGGGTCGCGACGAGCTCATCCACCGCGACGACTTGGTGATGCGATGAAAGCGCTGATGCAAGAGCTTGGGCGCGCGGCGCGCGCGGCCGCCCCGGTGCTGGCCTCCGCCTCTCGCGATCAAAAAGACCGAGCGCTGCGTGCATCAGCTGCAGCGCTTCGCCGTGATACTTCAAAGATTTTGGCTGCCAACGCGCAAGACATGCGTGCCGCCGAAGAGCGTGATCTCTCCGCGGCGTTGCTCGATCGATTGCGTCTCGATGCGGCACGTGTCGAGGCAATGGCGCGAGGGCTCGAGGACATCGCGTCCTTGCCCGACCCGGTGGG